>CAZIAU010000577.1:0-2776 GCA_964536755.1 uncultured Bacteroides sp.
CAGGAGATACGAGCCGGTATTCTCCACAAACAGCTACGGGTTCCGTCCCAGGCGCCTCAGAATTAAGCAATGTAAGAGAGCGAGTGGAATCATACGGTTCCTTTGTTCTCGTGGGGTTCCAATATGGAGAGCCTTGCTCATTGCTTCTTCGGGCAAAGGGTGGTACAGGATTGCTTGTTCACCCCCGGCCCATGAAGCGATGAATCTTGCTTGGTTCGAGGAAATTGGCTTATTTTGCCTTTACACGAACTATTGTTTAACCTTTAAAGAAACCGCCCAGTACGGAGCACGTACGCTGGTGGTGTGAGAGGGAGATAAAATCAGCTTTTGCTGGTTTTATTCCCTACTCGATTGACGCCAGTTTGGCGCCAGGATTTAGGGGAGAGAATGGTGTTAAAAGTAACCTTTCTTAGTATGTAAGTATGCGGCCTAGTGTTATGTCAATAATAATATGACGCAATATTTGTTCAATTCCTTATCTTTGTCAAAAAAACGGTTATGGCAAAGTATAAGGTTACCCTGACAAGGGAAGAAAGAGATGAGTTAATGTCTATAATCAGTAAAGGCAAACACACGTCTCAGCGATTTAGAAATGCATACGTTCTTTTAAATTGTGATGAGGGTGAGTTTTCGGATAAAGCCACCAATGCTGAGATTAACAAGATCCTAAAGGTGGGTATGCGAAGCATCGACCGGATCAAGAAGCGTTTTGTTGAAGAGGGATTTGATGCTGTATTGGAGCGCAAGCCCACCACCAGGGAGTACGAGCGGAAAACTGACGGTGATCTTGAAGCCAGATTAATCGCATTAAGCTGTAGTGAGCCCCCTGAGGGGCATGCCCGTTGGTCCTTAAGATTGTTGGCAGACAAGTTGGTAGAACTTGAGATCGTAGACTCTATTTCCCATGAAACGGTTCGAACCGTGCTAAAAAAAACGAGTTAAAACCGTGGAAAGTAGATGGCTGGGTTATCCCCCCGGAATCTGATGGCGAATTTGTTGCCGGCATGGAGCGGGTGTTGGATACTTACAAACTACCATATGATGAGAAGGTACCGGTAGTATGTATGGATGAATCACCAAAGCAATTAATTGGAGAGACTCGCATAGGTTCGCCGATGAAACCAGGCCAGGAAAAACGAGAGGATTATGAGTATGTCCGCAAAGGAACCTGTAATATTTTCATGGTCAATGAGCCGCTGGCTGGGAAACGACATGTAAAGATTACTGAGCGCAAAACAAAACGGGACTGGGCCATATTAGTAAAAGAGATAGCTGATGATCTTTATCCCGATGCAGAAAGAATTATCTTGGTCATGGACAATCTAAACACTCATACACCTGGGGCTTTGTATGAAGTTTTCAAACCAGCAGAAGCCAAAAGAATCCTGGACAGGTTCGAATTTGTCTTCACCCCAAAACATGGGAGCTGGTTAAACATGGCTGAGATAGAATTGAATGTGCTGAATAGCCAATGCCTAAGCCGACGAATCAATAATATTGATGAGATAAAGCGCCAAACAAGTGCATGGACGAACCATCGTAATAATAGAGATGCCAAAATCAATTGGCAGTTTACAACGAAAGACTCACGGATCAAACTGAAAAGACTGTATCCGTCAATATAAATTTGACAAGACACTAGTACACCCCAACTTTTTCCAACCTAAGCCAGGACTTATTGGGGATTCCTACAACTATTCCGGTGTTTTCTGGAGTTTTTCAGCGGGTTTCCAACGATGGGGCAAGAGTTCTGCCAGATCCCACGAAGGGGCTAAACGTGCGGCCATGATGTACTCATTCTTTAGTACCTGCAAGATCAATAATGTGGAACCATTCGCCTGGCTCAAAGATGTACTGACCAGGATTCCGGATCACTCCATTCAAAACCTGGAAGAGCTGCTCCCGGGATACAGATCAGAATAATCCAAAAAGAACTTACCAGCCCAAGATGATGAAAAAACCGTGGGTGTACCAGGCCGAAGGCTTACCACGAGAAGAAGATAATCCCTAAATCGTACGAATATCCGTTTGGGCGAGGGGGATATAGTGTGAAAAGTTTCTTTGGGCGAAAACTGGTATTGACAAATGATGAAATACAAAAAGTGATTGACTTCAACGATTTCGATAACAAAGACCAAGAATACGCCCGAGATATTTGGTTGTTTCTTTATCGGGCGAACGGGATCAACTTTGCCGACCTGTTGCGCATGAGATGGTCTAATATCCAAGGTGAGTACCTGATTTTCTATCGTAAGAAAACCGAATCAACCCGTAAAAACAATATCAAACCCATTCCGGTTCATATAACTCCTAAATTACAGGGTTTAATTGATAGACTGGGGGTTAAAGACAGCCCATTCATCCTTGGCCTACTCAAGGAGGGATATGCTGAAAACACATATGAAAACCTATCCCATAAAGTCCGTTCAAAACTGAATGAGAAGCTTGATGAGATAAGTGTTAAACTCGACCTTTCAGTTCCATTAAAACTGAAAACCGCAAGGGATTGTTACGCTACTACTTTAAGACGAGCAGGAGTATCCAAGGACAATATCGGGGAGATGCTGGGTCATTCTAATTCTGTGGTTACGGAACACTATCTGGCGAGCCTGGACATTGAAAAGACTCAGGAGATAAATCAGCATATTCTTTGATTGATACTGTCCGGTTCTTCCAATATTACCACCATTCTTGCAGCTCTTCAACCGAAAAGAAAGATCTTTCAACTTGCTTTATTTCATTGGTAATGTGTATGTTTGCAACATATACTTAAAAT
>CAZIAU010000578.1:0-1107 GCA_964536755.1 uncultured Bacteroides sp.
TGGGATCCGTAAAGCATAGCTGTTGATATATCCTTAAGTACGGTAATCTGTTCAACCTGCTCAAGATCCAGATTGGTGGCGGGACGTGGTATTCCATCGACAACAATCAGCGGATTGTCCATACCCCTTATATTCGATGTACCAAACATCCCGGGTACTCTTCCATTCAGTACACTTGCCAGGGTCGTATTGTCATAATTGAGTATTTCTCCCGGGGAAAGTACCGTGACTGCACCCGGGACCTCCCGCCTGGATAGTGATCCGAAGGGAATATTGACCCTGTCCCTCTCACCAAGCTGATACGGAGCTTTAATCAAAACTACGTTTCCCATGCCCTGTGATACGGAAGCATCAATAATCCGGGACTCAAATCCTTCTGCTTCTATGTAAAGACTGGTTGCATTGTCCGCCGGTATGGAAAATTCACCTTCATCGTTTGTCACAACTGTATGTTCTCCCTCTCCCAATTGAACAATGGCACCCGGAATGGGATTGCCGGCCTCATCCTTCACAGTAACTGTTTTTTCACTAACCTGGGCAAGGGAATTCACCCATAGGAATGAATTCATTGCCAGTATTGTCACTATGATCTTCAAGGATTTCTTATACATAGTCTTTTCTTTATTGTAATTTCCACGTTATTCCTCAAATCGGTTCCTATTGCCAGCCCGGATTCTGATAGAGTCCGGGGTAGAGCAGTGTCTGATCCCTGTTTAACGGGAACCAGTAGTGTTTTGGATCCTCAAACACCCTGGTTCTTATAACTGCCCTTGTAAAGTTTGTCCACTCCTTGTCAAATTTCAGGTCAACTAAATTCAGATTGAGATGGGCAATATGCCATCTCCTGGTATCAAACCAGTAGAATCCTTCGAAGCAAAATTCAACGGCCCGCTCATTCCTGACCAGGTCCATAAAGCTGTCATAGCCCGGTGCATCGGCTGTGGCCGGGGGCATTCCTGCCCTGGTGCGGACAACATTAAGCGCATCAACGGCCGTCATAGTTGCCCCGGGGGCGGTCCCGGAAGGGCCATAAGCTACGGTAACCGCTTCAGCATAATCAAGATAAACCTCTGCGTCTGATGCTGTCATTATATAATAGATTTGGAT
>CAZIAU010000578.1:1117-2763 GCA_964536755.1 uncultured Bacteroides sp.
TCGTGATCACCCTGATGGCCACCTTTCCCGCCGGCATCAACGGGGAGATGATCCTCAGGTTATCAAAATCCTGGTCGTACCCGTTAGCTCCCACGGGCCAGAATTTTTTTATCAGGTAGGGCAGATTCATATTATTCTGGGCAACTTTATCACTTCCTGTTCCCTCATACAGATTAAGAATTGATCTTTCGTCGTATCCATGCTGATCCCGGTCCACAAGGATATTCTGCCTGAAACGGGGATCCCGGTCGTCCCACCTCCTGGCATTATCGTTGTCGTATTCTTCCTTATACCGTGTACCATCTGCCATTTCGAACTTATCGACGAATAACTGGTTCACCCCTTCCGGATAGTTCCCACCCATCCTTGGAAAGCTGTATTGGTGTGTGATATAACTGATGTGATCGTATTTGCCTTCATTCTTGCGGATCTTCTGCCATATGGTCTCTTCTGTCCTTGGTATGATACCGTCGAGCCTGGCAAACATATCCTGGTAGTTGGCGAAATCGGTCATTTTATATATACCTGTGCTTTCAGCAAACTGGATCATCTCCCATGCAGCCTTGGCGGCACGTTCGCAGTAGGACTGGTCGTATGAATAATCATTTCCCGAGAATTTGTTCATCAGCGGGCTGCCTGCATAAAGAAGCATTTTTGCCTTAAAGGCCATGGCAGCCCCTTTTGTGGCCCTTCCCAGATTTGCCCCGGGCCGCTGTCCGCCTACAACGGTCTTGTCCCAGTCAGCCGGAAGCAGTTCGATGGCCCTGTCGTAATCTTTCACGACCTTCTCGGCACACTCCTGGTAGGTTAACCTCGGGAGCTGTACATCCTCACCCGGAGAAATAACTTCATCGATATAGGGCATCCCTCCAAAGGCATCTATGATCCATTGATGGAAATAGGCCCTGAAAAAATAGATCTGTCCTTCGATAAGTGTGATCTCTTCCTGTGTGGCATCCGACAACAAAGGCAACTTTTCCAGCGCCACATTGCACCTTCGGATCCCCCGCCAGCCTCCTGTCCAGATACCGCCACCTGCACTTCCGTCATAAGTTTTAAAGATCCCGTAGGCATATTTGCCGTTGGCGTAATTGGAGGTGAAATCATAAAAGGCGTGGTCATCCATGCCGGCAATGTACCAGTAATCACCAATCCAGGTCCTGGATGCTTCGGACCATGGTACCAGGTTCATTGTTTCTCCTCCGATGTTATTGCTGGTCGTAGGATATGTTGTATTCAGGTTTATCACTTCACCGTAATTGACATCAACAAACCCCTGGAATGATTCATATGTTCCGAATATCTCCTCATCTGTAACCGTTGCCTCAGGGGTCTTGTCAAGGTAACTTTCGCATGAAGCGAAAAGAAGTGTACCCAGGGCAAGAATTAAAGCAAAACGTGTTGTTTTCATATCGGGCAGTTTTTTGAATTTCATGGTTTACTGAAAATTGAAGTTTATCCCAAAATTGTACCTTCTCATTTTAGGGTATGTCCTCCTCGTATTGGTCTGTACAGTCGGCCTGTCCGCATCCAGGTCCTCCGTCATCTTGGACCATATGAAGAAGTTATCTCCGCTCAGGAGGAATCTCATGCTGGCAAGCCCCACCTTTCTGAGCCACGGTTTGCTCAGGGTATAGCCGACCTCG
>CAZIAU010000579.1:0-2751 GCA_964536755.1 uncultured Bacteroides sp.
TGCTGCATGAGAGGCGGCATATGTATCCTCAGGAGAAGCTTTTCTGCTGTTCTTTCCGGTCGGAAGATTAACATCAATACCTGGCAAAATGAGGCACTTGCCCTGTACCCCATTCAGTGCGCGCTGCGTTTCCCTGAAGACATAGTCCGCTGACAGGCCGGCTTTGGGGAGATCGTTTAATGATGCTTCATCCTTGCTGTAGTTCAGGAGATGGTTGTTAAACCGCATGAGTTCCTCCGGGGGGACATCGCGGAAAACAGTAGAGTTGATATTTCGGATAAATCTGGCGTAACGTTCGCCCCCTGCATTATTGTAAGTTACAACTTTCAGGAAATCGGCCATGGTTGCAAGTTCCTCATAGCTACGGGATGCGCGAAAAAACGGATTGAATGAGTTTACATGCTCAACGTGAAATCCCACTTGCAGGCTTTTGTTTACTGTTTTCACTGCAGTAAACACTTCTTTGAGCACCTGATGCTTGGCAGAATCGAACAACTTATCATATGCAACTATTTCCGGATATTCTAAGAGCAGACGCTGGAATTCAACATAATAACCGTCACTCGGTCGCTTATCTTTCAGAGAGTTCTGTACGAACTGGTCAAGCTTCTGATAACCTTCCCAGGCCCGGTAAAAGTCAATGCCATGTTCAATGGCCGCCCGCTGGTGGTCTTCACAGAAGCAGGTGACCCTGGATGAATCGATTACCTGAAAATGACTGGCACCGAGAGCAGTCAGCAATGGTCCGTTGCGTTCATTGAAAAACAGGATACCATCTATTTCGTAAGACGTACAGAGATCAGTTACTAATCCTGTCCAGAATGATCTGACTTCCGGATTAAAGAGACACAGAGTGCGTGCCTTACGACCCTGCAGGTCAGTTTCAGCGAGTTCACTCACTCCCGGCACGTCTGATCTCCATTGATCCTCGACGGAAGCAAATACTTTCATGCCGCGTTTTCTTGCTTCTGGAATAACCGACCCCAGAATGTCAAAGTTTCCATGTTCGGGAGCTCTGGTCTCTTTAATGTCAAGCAAACTGTTTTTATAAAACCCGGGATGAGGAATTGCATAGTTGCCTCCATGAAAGCTCTTTTCATCAGACTGCTGAGATCCATGATCCGGAAATTTCCTTCCCGGGATCTGACGTCCGGACAGACCACGCCCATAAGTAAAAGTTGTAAGAAAAAGTGTGTTTATATTCCCTAGCTCCTGGACAATATCAAGTACTTCGTTGACACCCTCGTCCACAAATGATACTGCGCCAATCTGAATACCAAACATCTTACTCGAATCTAACTAATCCATACCGGACCATGAAGAAAGACCTGAAAGAGGCCCTGCTGCAGCAAATGTGGCCATTGCCGCGCCGTTCTTCAGAAAGTCCCGCCGTGATTGACTGTTTATCGTTCTTTGTGTTCCCATTATTAATTTGTTTATATCATAGTTGTTTTCCAGGTAAGGAGATTCCTAAATGTAGACAATATTTAATTTCCACTCAGGGTCTCCCATAGTGACGGTTATTGCCTGCCCGCAGAGGAAAAATAAGTATTTTTACGGAAGATGCTGAACGATTCAGTACAGATAGATTACTATGATGGCCTACAAATCGTCTAAATTCAAGTCTGCAGATCCGATCAACCCTGCATGCAAAAAGACAATCTACCATTCGCGTGAAGAGGCAGAGGAAATGATCCGGTACATCGAAGAAAACAGGGTAACCAGGGAACTGCATGCCTATCATTGCCCAACCTGCGACATGTGGCATTTAACAAGTAAATCAAAATAATTCAGGGCCAACTTATGAAATAATATATGCCAAAATAAGGCGCTCATTTTTACCCTATTTGAGACATTTAAGTCAAGTTTTTTGTTAATTGAAGTTATCTCGTTTCTACCCCATTTTTGGGATACATCTGAATGTTAACTATATCATTTTGATTCCTTCCGCCTACCTTTTTTCGAACTTCCCGGAAGTCACAACCTTTGCACTTTTTCGCAATGTTGTGACTTTTGAAATAGAATTTTGTATTTTCCTTGGCTTTGTATAATACAGTAAATCAATTTATAAGAAATTATTTTTGACACCTGGCAACGAAGCCTGAAGTCACACATTTGTGTAAAACTCACAGGATTGTAACTTCCGGATTTTCTAAAAAAGTATACCAGTTGTTTTTAGATTTCACTTAACGAGGTCCTGAACCTTAATCTCCACCCAAAACCTCAGGCATCGTCCAAAACAGAGTGAAGTCGACGTGAAGTTTCGGGGCAACTCTAGGTTTATTGACTCTAAACGGCTTGAATAGAAAAAAGGGCCGTCTCAATGTGTTATGAGACGGCCCCTGCTGGTGGTCATGCTTCAAATTAACGACATGATCTTATTTCAACAGGGTCATTCTTTTGGTCGCAAAGAATCCTCCTGCCTGAATGGTATAGATATAGATTCCTCCAGCTTCATTCTGAGGATTCCACTGAACTGAATGATCTCCCGGCTGAAGTGTCTGGTTCAGCAGTTCTGTTACCAGTTCCCCTCGCAGATTGAAGACTTTCAGTGTAACCTTCTCCTGCTGATCTGTTCTAAACCTTATCTCGGTGGTATACCTGAACGGATTAGGAAAATTCTGCTCCAGACTGACTGATGACACAGTGGCGATTTGCTCCTCCAGGGAAGTTACCTCCTCGACCGTTACGATCGGGCAGTTCACGTTGGCCACCCCTGCCGCCAGGATATTGGCCGCCTGGGCGGAAGCG
>CAZIAU010000580.1:0-2748 GCA_964536755.1 uncultured Bacteroides sp.
TCATATGACTGGCTTTTACCAGATTATGGTCAGATGCTGCAATAATTGTCTTTGTATTTGTCACCGATGTGTCATTTTTTCGCAATGGCAGCACTGGTTGGCCCGGTCAGTTTCATAAGGGATATTCCCCGGAAACCGGCTTCTTTTGTCCATTCTTTGAAATCCGCAAATGTGAAATCAAAACCCTCCGTAGTTTCGATCAGCATATTCAGGGACATAAGCAGTCCCATCGTGTTCTGGCGGCGGTCATTGTCGATGATATTCTCAATCACAACCAGGCATCCTCCTTCGGGAAGTGCATCATAAGCTTTCCTGATAAGCATCTTCTTATCATTGAGCCCCACTCCGTGAAGAATATTCCCCATGGTAATTACATCTGCTTTGGGTATCTGATCCTCGTAAAAATCTCCGGAAACAACCTTTACCTTGTGGGCCACACCCATTTTGCTCACATTTTCAGCAGCTATCGGACTTACAGCCGGAAGATCAAATGAAAGGCATTTCATATGGGGATTATGCGTAACCACATGTGCTGATAACTGGGCGCCGGCACCGCCGACATCACACAGGGTCCGGTAGGAAGAAAAGTCAAAATTATGAGCAAATAATACAAAATTCCCGGTCTGTATACCGCTCATTGCATTTACAAATTCTCTTGTCTTATCTGCATCCTGGTAAAGCTTCTCAAACAAAGAGGCTTCACCGGTCCGGATTTCATTCTGAGGTGTTCCCTTTTTCAGGGCATCCTCAAGGAAATTCCAGAAGGGGTATAAACGGTTGTTCGCCATTTCAAGCATCCCCCCCATATAACTGATCTTGTTTTTATCGAGAAAATAATCTGCATCAGCGGCATTTGCATAATATGCAGTCTCCCTGTTACCGCTTTTCTCAAGAAATCCCATGGCAACCAGTGCATCAAGGAAATCATAAAGACCTCTCTTGTTCAGGCAAAGCTTCAGCCGTATTTCTTCTCCGCTCATTGTCCTGTCGGCGAGATAAGTGAAAAGTTCAAGCTTTACAGCTGTTAATAGTGTCTTGGAAGCCCAGAATCCCATTCCTGTCTGAATGATTTGAGAAGGTTCTACTATGAACTCCTTTTTCGCTTCTTTTTCAGTTAAGTGTGCCATTCGATTTAATATTTATGTTAATACAGAATCGGAATGTGAAATTGGAAGGGTGTGAAAGTTTAAAAAAGCTTGATCCAAACGTCAGGATCTGGAAACAATATTAAGGCAGTAATCCAGAAAAATCAACTATTAATCCCTAATTAACAAATAATTAACGGCAGTTATCCTCTCGAGTTAATCTTGAATGCTTTCGATTTCAGGCTGCCACTCTTTTCCGGCAATATTTACATTGATTGCTGTTATTGTTGATCTTTGAACGCCGGAGTATGATGCCGTATTTCCACCGGGGATGGTAATATTCCTGAAATACAGATCATGTATGGGTTCCGTGTTAAAACCCTTGAAGATAAAGCCTGTCTCTCCGCCGTTTCCTACAGAAATATTTTCCATGAATATATGATGTGTCCGGGGCAACTTCTGGGGCCCGTCTTCCGCGAAAAAGCTCATATAACGGTGATTGACCTTCAGAATTGTTTTGCAGCTCCCTGCCCTGATATCCCTGATGTATATGTGATGAACCTCTCCGCCCCGGTTCGGATTGGCTTTGATCTCCAAAATATTTCGCTGGGCTTCTACCTGGCCCGCCTCACAATCCCATGCATAGATATATTCTGCTCCCGATGACTGATCGCTCCCGATACCCACCATATTATGGAAACCGCCGTGGAACCAGTTGTTGCGGATTAGGATATTTTTACATGGCCTGCCGGGAATTTCCTGGTACCATTCCCCGTCCGGATCTTCTATAGTGGCTATCCAGCCATCATTGTCCCGGCCCGATTTAATCCCGATATTATCATCGTAACTGTGTATCCTGCATTCTTCGATCAGTACATACTGGCAACCATCCGGGTCGATGCCGTCGTCCTCCTTGTGGGCAGGGGAGGTAGGCAGGATGTTCAACTTCCGGATGGTGACGTTTGAGCACATGACAGGGTGAACATTCCTTTCATTGGGCTCCCCCGAGGTAAAGCCCTCCATCAAAACATTTTTACAGAAATAGAATTCGATGGTACCCGGCGTCAGTGCGTTTGTTATCCTTTCATCAACGGGCACTCCGCGGTGGGCCCAGTTGTTCTTTAATTCCTTATCATCGTGGTCCGGCCAATCTTTTTCTAATCCGTTCCCGTCAATCTCACCAGGACCTGTCAGTCCGATATTTTCCTGTTTCCAGGCATATAGAAGGGGAGAAAAGTTATATATCCAGGTGCCTTCCCATCTCACCGGAACCCTGCCCCGGTGCTTATTGTCGCCAACCAGGTAACCTTCCCTGTTCCAGTGAAAATCGAGCCTGGCTCCCTGTTCAAGATGGAGATTCACATTGGACAGCAAATGGATCGGTCCTTCCATGCGGTAGGTGCCTTCGGGGACCACAACCCTTCCTCCGCCTGCAATGTGGCATGCTTCAATGGCTTTTCTGAATGCCAGGTAATTGTTGCCTGAACCATTGGTTTGCGCCCCGTAATCAGTAACGAAAAAATCGCGGTCGGGAAATTCCGGCGGGGTGATGGACGCCAGTATTCCGGGTACTTTTGCCCAACCTCCTTCAAACTCATTACTTTTACCCAGCTCGATCACAAAATTCTCATGATTAAGTGTATAAAGAGGCTTTCCCAGATCC
>CAZIAU010000581.1:0-2748 GCA_964536755.1 uncultured Bacteroides sp.
GATGAAAAAATAGCAGCAGTGGGGACTAACGGGGGTGGACTTCTTTTCCTGGAGCTTGAAAATAAAGGGGCTGTTATTCACCAGAATACAGATCAGGGTAAAATTGTTCTTTTTCTGAGTAATCTTGGTAATTCGGGAAGTTTCTTATCTGCCGGAACCGATAACATGATCCTGAAGTGGGAATACGGCAGTTATGAAAGTTCAGTACTGGTTGCAACAGATTCAAGACCTTCGGCACTGGCAACCTCCACCGATGGTAAGAGGGCCGCTTTCGGCACAAGGGATGGAAAGCTATTCGAACTGTACATTAATAATCCTGAAGGGATTAGTGAATTGAAAAATTTCGGGGGAAATCACGTGGGAGCCATCGCATACAGTCCGGGTGGGCAATACATGGTAGCCGGACTACTGGACGGTTCTTTACAGGTACTGGCGGGCAGCGATCGTAAAACAATTGCAACACTGAGAGGTCCTGGTGCCAGAGTAACGGACCTGGCCTACAGTGCTGATGGCAGGTTCCTGGCAGCGGCATCTCATGATGGTAATGTCTACCTCTGGAACACATCCGACTGGAGTAACAGACCGGTGATTTTTAATGAAAACAACGGTTTCGTTCTATCGGTCTGTTTCAGTGGTAACAGTGGATATTTTTACAGCGGAAGTGTGGATTATCCACGCCTGATCGGAAGACCTTCAGAAACAGCCAGTATGGTGGACGATTTTTGTTCCCTGGTTGGCCGGAACCTTACCCAGGCAGAATGGGACCAGTATTTTGGAGGAGATATCCCATACGAAAAAACCTGTCCCGGGAAAAATTAAAAAAACAGTCTGATATGCGTAAATGGATCTTTGTCATTGTCTCTTTGTTTTTACTGTATCAATCCACTCCTGCCCAGGATATAGTAGGATGTACACAGATTCTTGAGGATGCCAGGGAAGCCTATTCGGCAGGAATGGTGGAGCTGGTACCAGTACTACTCCTGCCATGCCTGGAATCCGGGCTTACCGGTATCCCCAAACAGGAAGCCTATAAGCTGGTTATAAATGCATATCTTTTCGACTACCTTCCCGATGAGGCGGATAGTTTAATGGTAGAATTTCTGACTGACTTCCCTGATTATCAGTCAACTGCATCGGATCCGGCAGAATTTACACAGTTACTTAGGACTCACCAGCAGCTAAGAGCTGATGACAGGTCCGCTGCCCTGGCACTACAGGCTGAACAGGAACGATTGAAGGAACAGGAAAGAATAGCTGAAGATAAGAGAAAAGAAGAGGAAAAGATCAGGCAAAGACAATCAAGAGTTTCCCGAACTGCTAGCGTAAATACCATCGGGGGATTTCTGGGAACAAGTGCCTCCTTTCCGCAGTTATTAGAACCTTACAGTACCGGTAATCCACTTGAAGACGGAGGTAGTTTTGGGATAGCAGTCCCCGGTTTCATTCTGGGAGCTGTTTTCAACCTTCCCGTCTCGAGAAGTGTGGAATCGAGTTTTGAGATCGTCTACAACAGGACACGTTTTAACTATACGGCAACGCCCTTCCCGTTTGCTCAGTATGACTATGATGAATACCAGAACCGGATCGGACTCCCCCTTTCCTTCTTATTTATCCTCAATCCCGATAACAGAAGAAGCATATATCTGCGTACCGGAATCGTTACTGATTACCTGATTTCTGCTTCAGCTTCAGGTACCAGGAATTCCACAGAATCTGTCACTACTTCCCAGCAGGAAGTCGTTGTAGAAAAAGTCCCGATCACTGATTCAAGGGTCCGGTTCAATCTTTATGGAATGGCCGGTGCAGGAGTGAGAATTCCCTTGAGAAATTCGTCGGCCTTTTTTGAAGCCAGGTTTAAATCGGGCCTGTTCATGATCAACAGGAAAGAGAACCGGTTTGATCTGGATCCGGACATAACATGGTTGATATATCACCAGGATAGTGATTTCAGATTGCATCAATTGAGTCTGGCAGCAGGAATTGCATGGAATTTATAAATCCAAGAAGAGATTGGTTATGAAATACAGAATATTCATTATTGCCCTGTTTCTCGGATGGATAGCATCCTGCGAAAAGGAGATATCTCCTGTTCAGTCTGAGAAATTCATAAAGTTTTATGGCAATTATCTCATGGATGAGGCCGGTGATGTGGCTGTCCTTGATAATGGAGGTTATGCTATTTGCGGGACAGGCACCGTCCCAAATGGTGGGAAAAGGGCTATGCTCATTATTACGGATGAATATGGTAATCTGAAACCGGGATTTCCCAAATACTATACCGAGGGTAGTCTGGAATCGGGAGCTAATGCCCTGGTGGTTAAAGATGGAGGGCAGGGCGGATACCTCCTGTGCGGGTATCTGGAACGCCCAGTGAGCGGTTCAGGTCAGGTTCAGAAAGATATGTTCCTGGTGAGAACCAGGGAAACAGGGGAGGAGTTATGGCACCAAAGCTATGGATCATCTGAAAATGAAGTGATCCTGCATGCAGCTGAACGGGTCAACTCCGGTTATATACTCGCCGGTTATCGTGAAAAAAATGGCAGATCGGATATCCTTATGGTTGGAGTTAAGCCTGAGCAGGATACAACAGAAATTCTGGAGTTAAACTATTACAATTCGAATTCAGAAAATTCTTCTGCTAATTTTATTGAAAAAACCGGTGAACGGTATTTATGTGTATGTACATACGACAAGCCTGATGATACCGGTACCAATATCCTGATTCTGAATATGAACGATAATCTGGGA
>CAZIAU010000582.1:0-2747 GCA_964536755.1 uncultured Bacteroides sp.
CATGGCAGGTCTCTTCCTTACAGCCTCCAACCCTTCCAATACCTGAATATTCTCAGCCGAATAGTCCTGTTTCAGGCCCCCTGTCTTTGCTCCTTTATTTGTTTCTCCACTCATTATATTTGCTTTATCCAATACTTATAATATACATCACAATTTCATCATAGAAACAATTTTTCTATCCATCTTATCCCTGTCTAAATGTCGGTGAATCTTTTCCTCACGGCAACCCCGTAGAAGGTTTCCTTCCCATCTGAAAATCTAATCTGATATGAATTATCTAAATACCTCTCTATCTGTTGTTTACAAATCAAGCCCAACCTCCTCTATGGTTCTGCTAAAATTAGCAAAAATAATCCGGTTTACCATACTTAAAACCCTTGAAAACCAGTGAAGATATTAACATGGAAGGCTGAAAAACCCGATCTAATTTTTAGTGCCGTATAAAAGCTTGTGATTGACCTCCCTGACCACCCTTCCTGACAGACGGGAACCATTTCTGTCCATAAATTCAGAAACAGCCTTCCGGTCCCTTTTTGAAAGCTCCCGGAGAGCCCAGGAAAGAGCTTTCTGGATCATCTCATTTCGGTCATCGACCACCCTTTCGCAGACACCTATTGTGCGGGATGTATCGCCTTTGCCACCCCTCGATTTCAGGTTAAGTGCCACTGTTGATACGACAGCCACACGTCTCTCCCAGAAATTTGAAGATACCAGAAGTCGTTCTATATCGGTGTCATTTACAATCCCCATTCCCCACAATACACCATGGATCCCCACCGAAAAATGGTCCACCGATGCCCAGTTATCAAGGTTTATACCCAGTTCTTTGATATCTGCTCTTGTAAGGGCATTCAACAGATTCCTGTTCCTTCCCAGAATTTCAAAAGCAAGTACCTGGCACTCAAAAGTATTCTCCTTCACCAGGGCTTTGCATAATTCGATCCACTGCTCTACGGACCACTCCTTATGCCTGTCTTTTAGTACCTTAATAACCTCTTTCAGATCGGGATTGGACACCCCGATTACCTTCATGGAGGTTGGAAAATAGTTTTTTGAAAACTCCCTCCGCCCCGGATCACCAAGATCTTCCAGGGCGTCAAGTATTTCCTTTACATTTATTTCTACCTTCATATCCCGATTTCAAATCCCCTTTTTGAAAAATAACTCAAGTCCCTCCACAAATTTATCCAGACTGGGCATCCTTCTGGCAAGTTCATGGGTGAAATAATGGAAGTCAAGCTTGCTGACCACAGCATTGAGTTTGTCCCGTTTTTTAGTATAGTCATGTCCTACCAGCCGGTATACAGCTTTCATATCGATAGCCGGATTATCCCGTTCCTCCATGTTGTCGGTGCGGGGATTAAAACCCAGATGTTTCTTAATGAATTCCGGGGTAAGTTTCCTTGATACTTTTTTGAGGTGATGATATTCTCCAAGGAACCAGGCTTCGGTTTCCATTATGGCCAGGTAAATATGCGTACGTGCATTTTTCTGAGGTAACTGGTAGTTAAGTCCCCGAAGGAGCTTACCAATCTGTTCACGCTCAAAATTTGGATAGACATCTCTGAGTCCCAGTATCATGGTATACCCGTTAGAAATCAGTTTTTCCCTTCTGGCCATCAGGTACCCTTTTACATTGGATTCTCCCCCGCAATCATACACAAGCACAAAATATTCTGTGTTGTCAGCAACCCGGGCAGCTCTCATTACTGTAAAGGACATCCTCACATTATGTCCGCCGGTAATTTTAACTGTCTGGATAGCAATCCGGTTACGATCCAGTACAGCCTGAAGCATTTGCCTGACCAGGATTTGCTCCGTAAGACCTTCAACAAATATGGCCAGTTTCCTCATTCTTCTGCTGCCCCATTGTTCTCCTCATCCCTGAATCCAGACCTGAAGAATTCACTGGCATAAAAGTCAAAGTTATTTAATCCGGTAAATTTAAAATCCTCAAAAATCTCCTTGGAATTCTCATAGTTAAAGAGGCTGACCTTATTCCCTTCACGCATGATAACCGCCCAGTTCTCTATATCCACCGCATTCATAATGAATGAATCATTGGTGGACATGATGAGCTGGATCCTGGCCTCCTTTGCTTTGTTTATAAGCAGTTGCACCAGCTGTTTGGCACGGGCAAAGTCCAGTCCTTCCCCTATATCATCAATAATCACGAATCCTTTATTTCTACATAAGATATAATAGTTTACCTGTACCAGAACCGAGAATGCCCGGAACATCCCCTGTGACATATCCCTCTGAGTAACCTGCTTTTCAAGACCCGACTCGGTGGTATAAACCGCATAACGGTCCTGATCAGCATCACTGTAACGTTCTGAAAAGTGCATGATCCCGAAATCCTCCAATACATAGCTGATCTTATTCATATCCTCAAGTATCAACTTCTTAAAGTCCGGATATTCTTTATTGGCAACAGAAATGATTGGCACCAGCGAATTCCTGGTAATGCTCAGATCTATTTCCTTCGCTTCATGAACCGATTTAAGTGCGTACCTGTTCTTTCCAAGGTCACCACTGAAATCAAACCTTCGCAGACTTATGGCCCACCCGTGGATAATCTCTATAAAAGGGTGCTGCAGGCGGTCGCGCTTGGCATAACACGCCAGTTGATCATGGGGGATCTCAAACTCCAGGAAAATTGATCCCGGTGTAGATTCGTACTTAATAAGCCCCCTGCCCTCCTCACCGCGCTCCAGAACAAGCTCGTCATCCATATATAACCTCTC
>CAZIAU010000583.1:0-2741 GCA_964536755.1 uncultured Bacteroides sp.
AAAACGATTTGGGGTTCACCTTGATCCGGTTAACATGATCCTCTCTCCAAGAGACTATTTTTTCAACGGGAAGCTCATCAAGGAGATGTTTGCCCGGTTGGGTCCGCACATCAGAAGTTGCCACGCCAAGGATATCATCCTGAGGGAAGATAATTACATTCCCCAGTTTGATGAGGTCAGGGCCGGCCTGGGAAAATTGGATTACGCAGTCTACCTTCGGGAGCTTGCCGGGCTAAAAGAAATTCCCCTGATGATGGAGCACCTGCAAACAGCAGAAGATTATGAGCTGGCAGCCGGTTTTATCAGATCGGTGGGAAGGTCTGTTCAAATTACCTTATAACATAAATAACACTAGAGAAAAATGAAACATTGCAATATTCAGGTGCCAGGTGCCAGACCGGTATTTAAGGTGATATCCGGGTTAGTTCTGATTGGAATGATCTCCTGTACGAATTCCTCCAGGGAAACGACAGAACCAGGTCAGGATGCCCTGGGTGCTCAACTGAGCCTGCTTGAGAAGAATCTGCGTAAAGAGATAGCCGAAGCTCCTCTGGATAGCAGGGGCAGGGAAAAGATTGCGCCCAGAAGTATAAATGAAGACGGTTCACTGAGGGTTGTGACGGCTGAGGACTGGACCAGTGGATTTTTTCCGGGAATCCTGTGGAAAATGTATGATCTTACCGGGGAAACAGGATGGAAAGAGAAGGCAGTATACTATACAGGTAAGCTTGAGCAGAAACAATATGACGGGTCCAACCATGATGTTGGATTCAGGATGTATAACAGCTATGGGAACGGGTTTCGTTTAACCGGTGATACCAGTTATATTCCCATTCTTATCCAGTCAGCTAAAACCCTTTCCACCCGGTTTTATAAATCCGTCGGGTGCATCAGGTCATGGGATCACAATACCGACAAGTGGCAGTGCCCGGTAATCATAGATAATATGATGAACCTGGAGCTGTTATTCTGGGCTTCGGAATATACGGGAGACCCGTATTACCGCAACATTGCTGTTGAACACGCACTGACCACCATGGAGAATCATTACCGGGACGACTACAGCGCCTTCCATGTGGTGGACTATGATACCATAACGGGTGCAGTACGGAAAAAAGACACCCACCAGGGATATGCCCCCGAATCATCATGGGCCCGCGGTCAGGCGTGGGGATTATACGGATTTACCATGGCATACAGGTATACAAAAGACAAGCAATTCCTGGAACATGCTGAAAAGATTGCAGGATATCTGTTGAATCATCCCAATCTTCCTGAAGATGGCGTACCTTACTGGGATTTTGACGCACCCGGTATACCGGATGAGCTGAGAGATGTGTCTGCTGCAGCTATCATGGCTTCTGCGCTATATGAACTGAGTACTTTTTCTGATGAGGGGGAGATCTACCAGGAAGGGGCTGACCGGATAATGGAGAGCCTGGTCAGCACGTACATGTCACCCGCCGGGGAAAACTATGGATTTATCCTTGACCATTGTGTGGGATCAAAACCCGGTAACAGTGAGTTGGATGTGCCCCTGAATTACGCAGATTACTATTTCCTTGAAGCAATTATCCGGCACAAGAGAATGAAGTGATCTAAAGATGAAGGGAGTACTCTTATATTCCATAATGCTGTTAACGGGCAATCCAGGTGTTTCTCAGGTTGTTCCCTATCCCATTGTGGATATAAAGGATTTTTCTAACAATACTGAGTTGATTTCAATTCCTGCACCGGGAGATCTTTTTTACGGGCAGGATGCCACCTATTCAGGCAGACATCCATCCTATACCGATCATGGGAACGGAACAGTAACGGACAATGTGACCGGGCTTACATGGGCGAAGGATATGGGTGGTAAAATCAGTTATGCCGATGCGTTCATAAAGGCGGATACAATGATTCTCGGTGGTTTTAACGACTGGAGGGTTCCGACCATAAAGGAACTCTATTCGTTGATCCTGTTTAGCGGGCGGGCAGAGCGTGCTGTTGCCATAGAAAAATTCATAGATACCGGCTATTTCATACAGCCCATCGGGGATACTGACCTGGGCGAGAGGGAAATTGATGCACAGACCTGGTCTTCGACTCAGTACAGGGGATTAACCATGAATGGGGATTCCACTGTTTTTGGGGTTAATTTTGTGGATGGTAGGATCAAGGGTTATCCCAAATACCGGCCTGGCAGCAATAATTCTATTCCGAGGGTAATGTACTTCAGAATGGTCAGGGGCAATCCGTCCTACGGAATTAATGATTTTAAAGATAACAACGATGGAACCATCACTGATAACGCAACGGGACTGATGTGGCAACAGGCCGATGATGGAGAAATGCGCGACTGGGAGGGTGCACTTTGGTATGCTGAAAGCCTCGAATTAGCAGGCTACGATGACTGGAGGCTTCCAAATGCCAAAGAATTACAGAGTATTGTCGATTATACACGCTCCCCGCAGGCCACCGGCAGTGCGGCGATCGATCCGCTCTTTTTTTCAACGGAGATACTCGATCCCGATGGCAACCCGGGACAATTCCCGTATTACTGGACGGGCACCACCCACCTGGACGGACCCGTTCCATACAACAGTGCAGTATATGTTGCATTCGGGGAAGCCCAGGGAGTAATGAATGGTTACCTGATGGATGTACATGGGGCCGGATCCCAGCGAAGTGATCCTAAAACAGGAGATATCAGTAATTATCCGCAATTTCGGGGACCCCAGGGTGATGTAAGGTATGTA
>CAZIAU010000584.1:0-2740 GCA_964536755.1 uncultured Bacteroides sp.
TCGCCTACCTCGGCTACATAAAAATCGGCGATGAGCCCGGTTTTTTCGGTGTAACCTTTTGACACCTCACGAATAAAATTTTCCACCGCATCCTCCTTTACTATGCTTACGGTACAACCTCCAAATCCTGCTCCGGTCATTCTGCTGCCCACTGTACCTTCAATTTTTCTTGCCTCATCCACCAGTGTGTCGAGTTCCGTACCTGTAACTTCGTAATCGTCCCTTAGCGAATCGTGGGACTGGTTCATTAAACTGCCAAAAGTTTCAATATCACCATTGTTTAACGCATCAATGGCAGCCAGCGTACGGCTGTTTTCAGAGATGACATGTCTGGCCCTTTTCCTTTCTGTTTCATCCGGTATCAAATGGGATAACTTATTGAATTCATCCAGGGTGAGATCGCTCAGGTGCCTGATGTTCTTCCCGCTGCGAAGAGCCTTTACAGCCGATTCACATTGAGCCCTTCGTTCATTGTATTTCGAGTCTGCTAAACCGCGTCTTTTATTTGTATTGGCAATAACGATCTTCATACCGTCCAGTTTCAGGGGAACGCGTTCATAGTCCAGAGTGTCGCAGTTCAGAAAGAGGGCATGATCGGCTGATCCCATGCCGGAAGCGAACTGGTCCATTATCCCGCAGTTCACTCCTACAAAATGGTTTTCAGCCTTCTGGGAAAGCTTGACAAGCTCCATTCGATCCAGGCCGAATCCAAAGATCTGGTTCATTGCAAACGCGGTAACCATCTCAATGGAAGCCGAAGAGGAGAGTCCCGCCCCGTTTGGAATATCACCCGAAAAGAGGAGGTCGACCCCCTCTATTTCCTTTGCCTGTTTCCTTAATTCATTAAGGACACCGACCGGATAATTAATCCATGATTTGCCCTCCTTTTCAAAGGGTTCATCCAGATTTAATTCTCCCCGGTGATCAAAATTAGTTGTGGCAAAATTCACGATCCGGCTCCGGTTTTTCCTAACCAGAAGATAGGTTCCGAAAGAGAGGGCACAGGGGAAAACATATCCTCCGTTATAATCGGTATGTTCTCCTATCAGATTTACCCTGCCAGGTGAAAAAAAGAGAGTGATTCCATCCTCATGGTCTCCGTATAAACTGGTAAATGATTCCTTCAGCTCAGATATATTCATGGGAGCAATATTTACGTTTGAAAACCAAAAGTAGAAAAAAAACTCAGATCCGATTTCTGTAGACCAATTTTACTACTTTTAATGGTTATGAAGAGAAGGAAGTACAACTGGTTTCTTATAATGTCAATCATATTACTGTCGATTTCTGTTTTTATCTCCCTGATTTTTCCCAGGGAATTGATACACATTAAAATCAATAGCTGGCATTCGCCGTTTCTTGATACTGTCTTCAAATCCTGGACACTTCTTGGAAACGGTCTCATCATCCTGGTTATAGTCTTGATCCCGCTTTTTTTTAAAATACGTTTCTCCATAATTCTGTTCGCGGGATATGCTATATCAGGACTCTCGGCACAGCTTATTAAACGACTTTTCTTCAGCGATGCAGCAAGACCTGTCAACTACTTCCATCTTCACGGGATTGAGTACGATCTGTATCAGGTGCCCGGTGTGGAATTACACAACTGGAATAGTTTTCCTTCCGGCCATACAGCCACAGCATTTGGAGTATTTTTCGGATTATCATTAATTTTGAACTCCCGGTGGGGTCAGTTGCTTGCATTTGTGGCTGCCTTCGGTGTGGCCTATTCGAGGCTCTATCTTTCCCAGCATTTCCTGCCAGATGTGATCGGGGGTGCAGTATTGGGTCTGATGGGAGGATATGTGGGATGGTGGTGGATAGGACACTACGAAAGGGACTGGCTGAACAAACCTGTCCATGAACTGATGCTCAGATGAAAAATCAGTATAAAACATTATTAGTCTACCTGGGGATCATAGGTTTTACGATTCTGTTCCTATTGCCGTTTCTGGGATCGGTTCACCTTTTCGATTGGGATGAGATCAACTTTGCAGAATCGGCCAGGGAGATGATCGTTACCGGCGATTATGTCACTGTTCAGATCGACTATGAGCCCTTCTGGGAGAAACCACCCCTGTTTTTCTGGTTACAGGTTATTTCCATGAAGGTTTTTGGGATCAGCGAATTTGCAGCACGATTTCCTAATTTCATTTGCGGTATTGCCTCTCTTGTGGTGCTCTATTTTCTTGGAAGACGTTTATACGGGCACAGGTTTGGTCTCCTCTGGATACTCTCTTACGGATCGGCCATCCTTCCATTCTTCTATTTTAAGTCGGGTATTATTGATCCCTGGTTTAACCTGTTCATATTTATGGGTGTGGCGTGGTTCATATTCTACCTGGATCCCGAAAAGCGAAAGAAGAGGATCAGAAATGTTGTCCTTTCAGCGCTCTTCTTCGGACTTGCGGTCCTTACCAAGGGACCGGTAGCCATTCTGGTATTCTTAATCTGTTTCCTCGTATTCCTCATTTTGAAACGTTTCAGGATTTCAACAACACCGTTACATGTTATACTTTTCATCCTGGTACTTGCCGTTACCGGGGGAACCTGGTTCCTTCTTCAGGTATTAAACGGGAACAGTCATATACTTTCTGATTTTATAGATTACCAGATCAGACTTCTCTCTACGGGGGATGCAGGGCACAACGGTTTTTTCGGATACCACTTCGTATTTGTTCTTCTCGGGGTTTTCCCGGCCTCGGTAATTGCGCTGAAGAGTTTTACCAAGAAATCGGAG
>CAZIAU010000585.1:0-2739 GCA_964536755.1 uncultured Bacteroides sp.
TAAACCGTCGGCTCTGTATGAGACTTTTCCTCCTGAAGAAGCAAAACGGATCTGGGATCGATACCATTTCATTTATACCCCAAAGCATGGTAGTTGGTTGAATATGGCCGAAATAGAGTTGAGAGTATTAATGGGCCAATGTCTTAACCGAAGAATGGACAAGGCATCAATCGTAAGATCAGAGGTATTGGCCTGGGAAAAAGACAGAAACAATAAAAAGGCACAGATAAATTGGCAATTTAAGACTGATGATGCCCGGATAAAGCTAAAAAGACTCTATCCGACAATATTAACTTGACATGACACTAGTGATTCTCAATATATAATTTTTGCCCAACTTCAAGATATTCTGATATCACCGAATCCTATTTGGTTTAGTGTAAGTCTTACAATTTTATTTTACATTAAAGTACGCATAATCCATATTTACGAAAAGTTCTTTTTTTTGGATGAGTGTCTTGGTTTGTCTGTATAAAATTGTAACTTAAACAATTAATATACCTGATTTGCCCCAAAATGAAAAAAATTGCAGCCATCACGGCGATTATTCTGCTTTCTGTTATTCATCTCCAAGCCCAGACAACCCTATGGGAGGAGAATCTGCTGGATGGTCGGAATTTTCCCTTCTATACAAATGGATTTTACAAAATATCCACAGAATTTGCCGACATCGATTCGGATGGAGACAAGGATTGTTTCATAGGATCAAATGAAGGAATTTCTTTTTTCAAAAATATGGGAGATTCGGTATCTCCAATATGGAAATTGATCACTAAAGAATTCCTCGATATCGAATTCGGAATTAGTGACCGGATGAAGGTCAGATTGGTGGATATTGATAGTGATGGTGACCTGGACATGTTCATTGGTGGCAGTTCTCAGGCACCTCTCGTGTTTTACAGGAATACTGGTTCTGAATTTGAAGCTCAGTGGGAACCGGTAGCGGATTTTCTGAATGACCTGGAGTCTGAGTCACTCCTTAAGTTTTGCTATCCGGCATTTGTCGATATAGATAATGACGAAGACTATGACCTGATCTATGGGAACTACTATGGAGACGACTTTTTGTATGAAAATACAGGTGATAAATACAATTATAATTTTACAAACAGAGGGCCAGGCTTTTTTGGGCTTTCAAAACATTGGAATAATCATAATATTGATTTTCACGACATTGACAATGATTCAGATTTGGACGCCTTGATTGGGACCCATTATGAATTGATGTTGATGATCAATACTGGTAGTGCCGACTCGGCAGCATGGCAATGCGATACCTCTCGGTTTTTTGGGATCAGTAAATACAATTGCGGAGTATATTTCAGCCCCACCTTTACAGATGTCCCTGATTCAAAATGCCTGGATCTTGTTGTAGGGACCGAGGAAGGGACCCTCTGGAATTACGATACGGTTCAGGAAAGGTGGAAAAAGGATAATTCGATGTACTTTGATGAAGGTGGCGAAATGAATCCTGAATTCGCAGACATTAACGGAGACGGGCTGAAGGAGTTAGTAATCCCCGTTTTTAGAGCGCCTCAGGATTCATCATTTTTACGCATTTATCAGAACACAGGTAATGCGGATTCCGTTGTTTGGGAATTGTCCAGTGACCGCTTGGAGATCGATTTTCCTTTTCCCCTGAACCGGGCAACTTTTGCCGATGTGGATGGAGATGGTGACCTGGACCTCATCTCCGGCTTCAAAGATAATAACAGGGATATTTTACTTTATATGAATACTGGTGACAAGCATCATCCTGATTTTTCAACCGGGCAGGAGACTATTGCAACCTTCCGAGAAGATAATCTTGTGCACTTTTATCCCAATCTCATTGATTTTGATGGTGATCAGGATTTTGATCTGATTGTCAGTGCTCAGAGTGCAATTGTTGGAGCATATGAATGGGTCGATTTTTTCGAAAATGCCGGCAATGTCTCAAACTATCATTGGGAATATTCTCATACAGAACGGCATGGATTCGGAGCAAACGGCTGCATTGATGATGATGGAGACGGTGATCAGGACCTGATGTTCACTTGGAGGAATCTTGTGTCGGTAGTTTATAATACGGGTACGTTAAATAATCCTGTTTTTGAGCCTCTGCATCATCAAAAGATAGAACCATCTGTTTCGGTCAGCGGATTTGCATATGCTGATCTAAGCAATGACGGGAAACCAGATCTGATCCTGGGAACCAATGATGGGGGTATACTTCGGTATGATAATCAGGGTTTATCCCAGGTCATGGGAACGGATTCGAAATCTGTTGTCAAATTATTCCCTAATCCAGCCTCGGATCAAATTAGTATTAGTGGTCTCGCACCTGATTTAAGGACTTATCAGTTATATATTTATGATTCCTCAGGAGAGTTAGTATATAACAATTCGATTAACAACAACACGCAGGTCTCAATTAGGATGCTTGTCTCCGGGAATTACCTATATAAGATCTTATATGAGTATACTATCATTGATATTGGTAAAATAGTGGTTATAAAATAGATTTTCAAGCCATCAAATGTATCCGTCCTAGCAAGTACACACCCAACCTGATTTCAGGGTATTATGAGAGGACCAGGTTTATCAAAGTTAGTTAGATTGTCTAAACCATTCCCCGATTCGACAGGCAAGATCATCCTCGATTTCAATAAAGCCTACAATCCTCCCTGCGCCTTCAGTCCCTTTGCCACCTGCCCCATGCCACCGGCTGAGAACTTTCTCACTGTGGCCATTATGGCC
>CAZIAU010000586.1:0-2737 GCA_964536755.1 uncultured Bacteroides sp.
AAACTATGAGTCGATTTTTTTCCGGAGGGATGGGTAGTACACCACCTGTTGTAAAGAACCTGATCATCATCAATATTGTGATGCTCCTGGGATCAATGTTATTCCAGCAGCTTTTTCATGTTAATCTGAGCATGCGTCTGGGACTCTTCTACTTTCAGTCGCCCCTTTTCAAACCGTGGCAGATAGTCACCCATATGTTCATGCATGGTGGACTCGCCCACATCTTCTTCAATATGTGGGCTCTTTGGATATTTGGAAAAACCCTTGAAAGTGTCTGGGGAAGTCAGAGGTTCCTGATCTATTACCTGGTGACCGGCCTGGGAGCAGCTTTTTTTTACTCCCTTGTAAATTATATCCATTTTGCCCCCGATGTGGCTGCTCTGAAAGCCGCATATTCGGTGGACCGGATCAATATGAAACTATTGAATGAAATTCTGACTCCGGGCAATCAATTCTATTCCCTCGGCAAACAGCTGGTCATACCAACCATTGGTGCTTCCGGTGCAGTCTACGGGGTTCTGCTGGCATTTGGCATGTTGTTTCCCAATACACCTCTCTTCATCATTCCCATTCCGTTCCCTATCAAAGCCAAATGGCTTGTGGTCGGATTTGGAACACTTGAATTACTTCTGGGAATTTTCAGGACCGGGGACAGTATCGCACATTTTGCTCACCTGGGTGGTATGATTTTTGGTTTCATTCTAATTAAATACTGGAACCGGTTCACCAAGAATTTCTACTAACCAACAGATTATATGACCATTATCGATGAAATAAAAGAGTCTTTTAAAAGAGGGTCATCACTCAATAAATTGATATATATAAATTTGGGCCTCTTCCTGGCAGTACAAATTGTCAGGATTATCCTGTACCTGTCCAACTCCTATGACCTTTTTGACAATTTCCTGAATTACCTCGCCATTCCTGCCAACTTAGAAGTGTTTGCAAAGCGTCCGTGGACCATTGTAACTTATATGTTTTTGCATGTTGAATTCATTCATATTCTATTCAACCTGCTATGGCTTTACTGGTTTGGAACTGTTTTCATGCAGGAACTGGGTATGAAAAAACTTCTCAGCACCTATATTCTGGGAGGCCTGGCCGGCGGGGTTATGTACATTCTTTTTTATAATATCTTTCCGGTTTTTAGCCAGGTTAAAGATAGTTCTATTGCGCTTGGGGCCTCAGCATCCGTTATGGCTGTGGTAGTGGCCGTCTCTACTTACCGGCCGGAAAGACGTATGCATCTCATTCTGATCGGTCCGGTCAAGATTGTCTATATTGCCCTTGTGATGTTTATCTTCACCTCCATGGTTGACTTTTCAGTAAATACCGGAGGCAAAATTGCTCATATAGGAGGTGCATTAATTGGATTTCTTTTTGCTTACTACTTCAAAAGGGGAAAGGATATATCAAAAGGGTTCGACCGTTTGATGGACCATATGGCTACCTGGTTTAAACCCGGGAAGCAGAAAATGAAAGTGACTTATAAAAGGTCCTCAGACGATATTGAATACAATAAGCAAAAGCATGAAGAACAGATGGAGATAGATCGTATCCTGGAGAAAATATCCAAAGCAGGTTATGACAGCCTTTCCGCCAAAGAAAAGGAGCTATTGTTCAAAATGGGCGGTAAGAGATAGAAAACGTGGGTAAAGTCGCAGACAGAATAGTTTTGATCCTGAATATTCTGGCTTCTGCCGGGCTTCTGATTTCTTACCTTGCTCCGGTGGTAAATCCGGCTAGGATTTTACTACCTGCACTGTTCGGACTGGCATACCCTTTTCTTTTATTGGCAAACCTTCTCCTGCTCTGTTACTGGTCGATCCGCCTGAACAGGGCAATCCTGATATCGCTGGTAATCATATTGCTTGGATGGAACCACCTGAATAACCTGTTGCCCTTAAATTTTAAGGCTTCGGAAATCCCGGAATCAGCCTCTCCGGACCGAATGATCAAGGTTTTATCCTATAACGTAAGGGGATTTGATATCTATCACTGGAACAGGGATCTCCAGGCAAAAAATGAGATCTTCAGTTTTATTGATCAGCAGGAACCTGACATTCTCTGCTTTCAGGAGTACTACACTTCTCAACGAAAAGGAGAAACCCACAAAGAGATGAAAGACCTGCTGTCTTCACTCCCTGAGGATGCAGTATATTATACCGCTGACCATGCCAACAGAAACGGATTCGGAATAGCCACATTCAGCAGGTATCCAATTCTAAAGAAGAGCCGGATACCGTTCAACTCTTCGTTCAATTCTGCCATGTATTGCGATATAGTGGTCCGGGGAGATACATTAAGAGTATTTAACATTCATCTTCAATCCATAAGATTCCACAGGGAGAACTACGAATTTATGGATACTGTCAGGCTCAAATACAGCAACGAGCAGATGCAGGAGATCAGAAAGATCGGCTCCCGCCTGAAAAAAGCTTTCACACTCAGGTCAGAACAGGCTGATATGATCTCTAATTATATAAAAAACTCACCTTACGGGGTAATCGTGATGGGTGATTTTAATGATACGCCGCAATCCTATGCTTACCGTAAAATAAAAAAGGGGCTGCAGGATGCATTCCGTGAAGCCGGAGGCGGTTTCGGGAATACCTATGCCGGTGAACTGCCTTCATTCAGAATCGATTATATCCTTGTGAGTGAACCCATGATCCCTTACGCGTTTCAAAGAATAAAAACAGACTATTCAGATCATTATCCAATTACCACCTGGATC
>CAZIAU010000587.1:0-2721 GCA_964536755.1 uncultured Bacteroides sp.
GGCCTGTCATTCAGACAGCCATGAATGTAAAATTTGACCAGGTTCATGAACTGCCTCCCGGGAGTGCTCTTATCGTGAAGAAAGATGGTAAAGTGATCATTGAACAGATCCGGGAGAAGCAGGAGAAGAAATCCTGCTCGTTTGAGCGCATCTATTTCTCCCGGGGAAGCGACAGGGAAATTTACAAGGAAAGAAAGAAACTTGGTGAATTACTGGTGCCGGGAATACTGGAAGCCATTGACAATGATGTGGAGAATACAGTATTCTCTTATATCCCCAATACTGCTGAATCTGCGTTTTACGGTATGATAAAAGGGATTGAAGATCATATGGTCCGCCAGAAACTGGATAAGATCAGGAATAATAACGGAGAGTTTGATAATGATGAGATAATCCGGATTATGTCTGAAAAGGCCCGCATTGAAAAGGTAGCCATCAAGGATCTGAAACTCCGGACCTTCATCTCGGAGGATATCGGCCGCAAGGATATGGTGAGCCATGTATATGATATCACATACGGAACTATACGCCGGGGAAAGGATAACCTTGTCATAATCGATGACAGTATTGTCAGGGGCACAACGCTTAAACAGAGCATTATTAAGATCCTTGACAGGCTGGGTCCCAAGCGTATAGTGGTAGTCTCATCCTCTCCACAGATCAGGTATCCGGATTGTTACGGAATTGATATGGCCAAACTGACCGATTTTATTGCCTTCCAGGCAGCTATCGAACTGCTTAAAGAGAATGAGATGGAGCATGTGATCAACGAGGTTTATAAAAAGTGCAATATGCAGAATGATCTTCCTGCTGAGGAATATGTCAACTACGTAAAGGATATTTACAGGCCATTTACCGTGGAACAGGTCAGTCATAAGATAGCTGAAATGCTTATTGATGCAGATGTGAATGCGGAGGTCAAGATCGTTTACCAGAGTATTGAGAACCTTCATAAGGCTGTACCCGATGACCTGGGGGACTGGTATTTCACGGGAGATTATCCAACGCCGGGAGGCAATAAGGTGGTAACCAAATCGTTTCTGAATTACATCCGGGGAATTAATCTGCGGGCTTATTAAAATGGAATTTTTTAAATAATCTCTTGATTTTCAGGTCTCTTCTTCTGATACTCTTTATTTTCTGAAACTGTTTGGGAATATAGTTCATCACATGCCTTTCCACCTTGGCCTTATAGAGATCGTTAAGGCTGATCATAATTCCGGTTTCCTCAACATCTCCAAAGCCCCGGTTCAGGACGGTGCCGAAAGTTTTCATGGAAGGAGAAAGATTCATATAAGCATTTATAAGAGGGGGGATATTCTCGCCGCAGGCTCTTACCTCTCTGGTAAGAATTTTATAATCCTGTGCATAGTTCTGGCCGGTAAAAATAGCTGTTAACCTGGCCCTGTCGGTAGCCATTTTTAAAGGTTCCTTTGGTACTACAAGCCCTTCATGGTCAGGAAAATGTTTATTCAGAAAGAACAGGATCATGTCCCTTGCCATCTGGTGATAATGAAGGTACATGGTAACCTTCCCGAACATATAGCGTTTCTGAGGATAATCCAGCACCAGCGTACCCAGACCGTCCCACAGGTTATCAAGGGCATATATCCCCTTTCTCCTGAGGGCGGTTGACTGATATTTGGGCTGGACAAAGGATCGGCCCAGTTCAATCATGTGGGGAAGATAGTTTTTAATAAATTCGTTGGAAAAGTCAAATAACTTAGCAGTGGCCAGTTTTATCTTCCCGTCTTTAATGCATTTGCTGGATTCGCAGATATGGAACCGGTAACCACCGAGAATTGCCCTGTCGTCAGGGTCCCACACAATAAGCTGTTCATAGGCGTCCTCCCCGGTATCATATTCATCAAGGTCGCATTCCAATCCGGTTCCCCCACCTGCATTGCGAAAGGAAAGCTCTCTTAACCGGCCGATCTCACGCATGATATTCGGGGAGTTCTCTGCATTGACAATGTAGATCTTATTTCCCGCCTTATTAGTTTTACGAATGAATTTATCATTGGAAAGCTCGTCTAACATGGCGTCAACCTGAACCGGGGGGATAATATCTTTCATTTGCATGATTAAAATTTAGGAGTTGAGATAGATAAATTGACTGTTCTGGTCATTTTCAAGAGAATAAGTGTGTTCCTTCATCAATGCAGCCCACTCCTTAGGTGTATGCCGGGAATCGAAAGTTTCAAAGGGAACGGGTTTCCCAAATGTAATGACAAAATGTTTGTTCCGGTGCTTATAAGTTTCGTTGGGCAGGAAGAACATTTCCAGGTTTGCTTTGATACCCAGAAACTTCCTTATATTGGCCAGGTTGTAAAAGAAATTCGAGTTCCTGCCCGAAACGTAAATGGGAACCAGATCCCGTTTGGTGTTCCTGGACCTGGAAATGATACTTTTTTTCCATTCCAGATCCCTTATCAATCCTTTTTTCCTTCTGGAAACCAGACCGGCCGGAAAAGTCATTACCTGCAGATCAGATTCAAAAATGGCATTAATCCGGCGTACATTTTCTGTAGCCTGGGCCCCGTGTTTATTTATAGGGACAAATATCCCGTCCATATTTTTCACGTTCATTAGGAGATCGTTCACAAGCACTTTAAGCTGGGTGTATGTCTGGCATAACTCGCTGATAATCATCATTCCGTCAAATCCTCCCAGGGGGTGGTTTGCTACAAATATGAAGCGGCCTTCCCGGGGAAGATTTTC
>CAZIAU010000588.1:0-2712 GCA_964536755.1 uncultured Bacteroides sp.
TGAAGAAGGTGAGATTGCCCTGGGGAGTGAGGAGCATCCGGACGGTATCCGCTGTTATGTTAAGGATTCGGGAATTGGTATCAGGCCTGAAAAACAGGAAGTGATATTTGACCGGTTTATGCAGGGTCACGAGACAAAGACCAAACTTTACGGCGGGACCGGTCTGGGTCTTGCCATTTCAAAAAACCTCACTGAAATACTGGGGGGGGAGATAGGGGTTGAATCGAAGTCAGGCGAGGGGGCCACATTCTGGTTTATCCTTCCGAGGAACGAAGTCCCGTTAAAATACGAGGCTGCGCTCCGGGCTCCTGTTTCAGGTACCAGGTCCTGGGCAGGAAAGAAAATACTGATTGCAGAAGATGACCATTCGAATTACTATTTCCTCTACGAAGCTATAAGAGATACCGGTGTGGAGATCCTGTGGTCCAAGGATGGGGAGGATACACTTGAGAAATTCAATGAAAATGGCGATCTGGACCTTGTCCTTATGGATATTAATATGCCTCTGATCAACGGATACGAATGCACAAAAATCATTAAAAAGGAACGTCCCGACCTGCCGGTGATTGCCCAGACCGCCTATGCCATGTCGGGCGAAAGGGAGATCAGCCGGGAGGCAGGGTGTGATGATTACCTTGCCAAGCCCATCAAGGTAAATGAGTTGCTGGAAACCCTGGCAAAGTATATATAGTTATGCGAACCCGGGGAATCATGGTGGTTTGTTGCCTGCTCATCCTCTCTGCAGCATGCAGTCCGCCATCCGGAGAAATTCACCACATATTCCGGTACAACGAATCTAAGGGCATAACTTCTCTCGATCCTGCATTTTCACGGAACCAGGCACTTATATGGCCTGTTACACAACTGTTTAACGGCCTGGTTCAACTGGACGACAGCCTGCATGTAGTTCCGGCCATTGCAGATCTCTGGCAGATCAGTCAGGATGGCACCATCTATACGTTTCACCTGAGGGATAGTGTATTGTTTCATCCCTCAATTCATTTCCCCGGCGGGACCAGGAGGGTGGTGGCCGGTGATTTTGTTTACTCCTTTAACAGGATAGCGGATCCGGAAACGGCCTCTCCCGGGGCCTGGATCTTCAGTTATATCAGGACAGAAGAGGGATTTGCCGCTTTAAATGATACCACCCTTGTGATCCGGTTGAATGAGCCTTTTCCGCCTTTTCTCTCCATACTGACCATGCCTTACTGTTTTGTTGTACCACACGAAGTGGTCGAAGCAGAAGGGGACGAATTTGGTTTCTCCCCGGTTGGTACGGGCCCGTTTGTTTTTAAATACTGGAGCAGGGATGAGATGCTTGTATTTGTACGGAATCCCGCTTATTTTGAATTTGATTCTTCGGGAACCCGCCTACCATACCTGGATGCAGTGAATATCAGTTTTATCAAGGATAAGCAGAGCGAGTTCCTGGAGTTCATGAAAGGGAACCTGGACTTCTTATCGGGAGTTCATCCGGCCTACAAAGATGAACTGCTCACCCGGAGCGGAACCCTGAATCCTGTTCATGCTGACCGGTTCCGGCTGGTGACTCAACCCTATCTTAATACGGAGTATCTTGGATTTCTGGTTGATTCCGCAAAACTGGAAGCATCGGATCCGGTTTTGAATATCAATGTCAGAAAAGCGATCAGTTATGGCTTTGACAGGGTCCGGATGATGAAATATCTGAGGAACAACCTGGGTTATCCGGCTACGGCGGGGTTTATCCCCGCCGGTCTGGACGGCGGACTGGAGCCGGGAGAGGGATATTCCTACCGGCCTGACTATGCCCGGATCCTGCTGGCGGGGTCCGGCTACAACGAAGGGGAGGGGATACCGGAGATTACCCTGACCACCACCTCCGATTACCTGGACCTGTGTGAATTTATCCAGTATGAATTGCAGTCCGTCGGTCTCAAGCTGAATATCAATGTGGCAACCGGGGCTTCTTTCCGGAACATGGTTGCCAATTCGAACCTTGCCTTTTTCAGGGGTTCCTGGATAGCAGATTATGCCGACGCTGAAAACTTTCTGAGCCTTTTCTATTCGGGGAATTATTCACCTGCCGGACCCAACTACACCCATTTCTCATCCGATGAATTTGACAGGCTCTACGAGAGAGCCGGAAGAGTAACAGATTTACAGGAACGGAACGGGTTATACAGGCAGATGGACAGGATCATCATTGAAAATGCACCTGTGGTCCCGCTTTACTACGACGTGGTGGTCAGGTTCTCCCCGCTCGATATTCACGGACTGGGATCCAATCCCATGAACCTGATGGTATTGAAAAATGTTTACCGTGACGGGTGACCTTTTTTCAGGATTCGCCCAGTATTTCGTCAATCTGGGACTCGGTCCTGTATAACCGGTCGCGGCATAGTTTCAGCAGTTCGGTGACTCTGCTCACTTTACCGGTGAGTTCATCTACACCCAGCTCCCCTGCCTCGATCTTTTCCAGGATGGTTTCGATTTCTTTCACTGCTGCATCGTAACTAATTTTTTCTTTTGCCATTATCTGCTCTGGTTTTTTCAACTTTACTTAAGATCTCCCCTTTGTGGAGCATGGTTTCAAGAATGTCCCCGGGTTTTATATTTTTTATGCCTGTCACGGCCTTTCCATCCAGGAGGGTCATTGAATAACCCCGTCTGAGGATGTTTTTCGGATTTACCAGTTCGGTCCGGGTTTCCATCAGTAAAAGATAATCCTTT
>CAZIAU010000589.1:0-2708 GCA_964536755.1 uncultured Bacteroides sp.
TGTTCAGCTCCAGGAATCTCTTGTCAGAGGGAGAAAAGAGATTGAGGCACACGTTTTCAGTTAGCTGAAACCCACTGCCCCCTGATAGATCCTCCCCGCATTAAAATATTTATGTTATTTTCGAAAGTTTTAACCCAGATCATCCCGGTTATCCCATGAGAAACCTATTACTTATACTCATCGTCTTCAGCTCCGGCTTTGCTCTCAAAGCCCAGGATAACGAAAACGATCCACCTCCGGGTTCAGTATCGGCCAAGATCTTTACACACTTTACATGGAATCCGGATCCTGGTAACCATGCAACTTCATTTGAGGTAAGAAGGGCATATTTTGGATACAAACGCAATCTCAATGATCACTTCTCAGGTGAGGTAAAACTTGATATAGGAAGTGTGGATGAACAATCTGAATACAGCCTGATCAGGCGTTTTACCTATTTTAAGAACGCCTGCCTCAGCTATAGTAAAGGGAATATCAGGACCTGGTTCGGCCTTTTCGATATGCTGCAGTTCAAAACACAGGAAGAGTTCTGGGGTTACAGATATCTGTATAAATCGTTCATGGATGAACACAAATTCGGGTCAAGTGCCGACCTGGGAACCGGCATCCAGTACACACCACTGAAGATCTTAAGTGCCGACCTGGTTATCAGTAACGGAGAGGGATATCAGAACCTCCAGTATGATGATGTCTACCGGATCGGAGCAGGGGTCACTGTTCAACCTCTTGAAGGCATGATCCTGCGTACCTATTATACGGTACATACCCGTGAGGTCCCACAGATGAGTCTCTCGGCCTTTTTCGGGTACCGGAAAGCCAGATGGAGGGCAGGCGGAGAATATATCTTCCAGAAGAACTACAAGTTCAACAAGGATCATAACAGGCACGGATACTCGGTTTATTCAACTTTTTCATTTGCGGAGAGATGGGAGGTTTTTGCCAGGTATGACCAGCTTTTCTCAAATATCCTCCCTGAAAATGAGATCCCATGGAACCTCGGAGGGGATGGCAGCGCATTGATAACCGGCGTGCAGTACACACCCGCAGAATACGTTCATGTTTCACTGAACTATCAGGATTGGGTTGAATATGCCCGGAATGGCAACTCCACACCTTTTATGTACCTCAGCTTCGAAATTGTTTTTTAGTTCCTCGGTCATGCGTTTCCGTCCTCCACATATATCAAACCATGCTTCCTTCATTCACACCCTAACTCTCCTAACTCTCCTAACCACTTTTTCTGCCTGCAGAAAAAGTGAATACCTTATCCTGACCGCAGAGACAATTACAGACCAGGGTACTGGTACCGGTACAATCACCTGGACCTGCGATAAAACATATATTCTCGACGGTCTTGTTTATGTCAATGAAGGTCAGACACTGACCATTGAAGCCGGTACTGTGATAAGGGCCAGAACAGGGCAGGGAAGCCTTGCAAGTGCACTTGTGGTGGCCCGGGGAGGTGCAATTATTGCTGAAGGCAGCAAGACCAATCCCATCATATTCACTGTGGAAGGGGATGACCTGCATAATTCTGTACCATTGGAGGCCAGGGGGCTATGGGGTGGATTGATCATCCTTGGGAATGCCACCATCAATACTGAATCGGGTGAGGACCTGATCGAAGGAATCCCCATCAGCGAGCCCAGGGGAATCTATGGGGGATTTGATGACGACGATAATTCGGGTATTCTGCGGTATGTATCAATCAGGCACGGGGGAACAGCAATTGGTGAGGGGAATGAAATTAACGGACTAACCCTGGGAGGCGTGGGTCGGCAGACGATCATCGATCACATTGAAGTCATTGCAAATGCTGACGACGGTATCGAGTTTTTCGGAGGAGATGTGAACTGCAGGAACCTGGTGGTGGCATTCTGCGGGGATGATGCATATGATCTGGACCAGGGGTACCATGGAAAAGGGCAGTACTGGCTGGCGATCAAAAGTGCAGATTCAGATAAATGTGCAGAGATTAACGGGGGATTACAACCTGTATCACCCTTACCGGATAACATTCCCCTGATTTACAATGCAACTTTTATCGGGAACCAGGGCAATATCGAGAAATCAACCATTGATTACAGCAATTTCGGTGGCGGTTATTTAAGGAATTCTATTGTTCTTCATCCGGGCCTTGGCATCTCATTGAGTTACAGTGATATTTCAGGCGACACATATTCATTGTTCCAATCAGGTAAACTGGCGATTGAAAATAATATCCTTTTTCCGGGGAGTGATCCGCTACCCTTACTTTATGCTTATTCAGGTTCGGGCCTGGATCTATCACATGAGAACCGTATACTGGCTGATTCGCTGGCGGCATGGGATAACACGTTTGACGACCCTGGAATCTCTGCATTTGGTAACTATACTCTGCTACCTCCTTCTTCAGAATTTGAGAATCTGGCACCCTATGAAAACCACTGGTTTGAAAATGTGACTTTCAAAGGGGCCTTTGGCCCCAATAACTGGATCGAGGGTTGGACGCTTTTATCTGAGTCAGGGGTTGTGGGCGATTGAATATCGGGCAATATACTATTAAGGTATATGCTCTTCACGCATCAGGTCGAAGATGGTCTTGACCGGTGTGAATGTTTCAACAGGGACCTCCACGAAAAGAGTAAGCCACCGGGCCATGGCACCATTCCAGAGACCCGGAAGTTCCAGGGCTTTTTCAGTTTTTCCCCCGACCGAGTTTTCTGAAT
>CAZIAU010000590.1:0-2705 GCA_964536755.1 uncultured Bacteroides sp.
TTGGTGAAGATTGATTAACTATGGAGTGTTTATATAAATAGAGTGAAGTTTACACCTCCGTATTTTCGTTGCTGGTAAAACTTTGGGTGCGTTGAAAATGAATGGACCGCCGGGTGCTCAAGGATAAATATCCCCCCTTCGTTAAGAATCGGGGTGGTGTACACAAGGTCAGGTAATTCCGCCAGCCGGGGATGATCGAAGGGTGGATCGGCAAAGATGATATCAAAGGACTGTACCGGATAATTCAGATAACGGAATACATCTGCCCTGATGACGTTGACCTGATCAAGGTCCATCTTATCACATATCATCCTGATAAATTTGTAATGCAGTTGAGCCATCTCAATGGCTACAACAGAACGTGCGTTTCTGGAGGCAAATTCAAAGGTAATAATTCCAGTTCCCGAAAACAGATCAAGAACATCCATCTCCTCAAAGTCATATCGGTGAATAAGGATATTAAAGAGGCTTTCCCTTGCAAAATCGGTAGTCGGCCTTGCATTAAAGGTCTTTGGAGGATGGATCTGCTTTCCCCTGTATATGCCTCCTATTATCCGCACTTGCTCCCTTCAGATAGTACCATATAGCGAAGCATCTTTAATCTTGATAGCTCCTCGAGGTAATAGGGTGTAGTCTGCACCCGGCGGATATATTTTCCCAGAAGCCCGAAGAGTTCATGTTCATCATGAACAATCCCGGAAAGATAGACGGGAATGGTTTCCCGGTCCAGTTCCAGCTGTTTCATCGTATTCAGGGTATGATAAATGAAATCTGAAGGATCTTTGAGAGTATATCGGTTCAGAAGTCTTATCCCGTCTTCCTGGATAACAAGCAGGTCAAGAGTGTGAGGCTGTACTTCTGCCAGAACAACCCCCCGCTGGTGATCACTGGACTGAATCTGGTCTGACAGGGAAACCAGGCATTCAGAAGTGTGAATAATACGGGCATCCTCCATCTGATTCTTTAACTCCTCAATTTCGCTGGAAACAGAAAACAGTATGTATAGATTCCGGTTTCGGATATACCGGCTGTATGCCAGGTCGGAATCTGAAAGAGTACTGCTCTTTTCAAGATATTGCCTCTCCAGGTCCGGATTATAAAACTGGGCCGGAATGATCGAAAAAGCAGGAGAACCCACAATTAAAACTATTTCTCCTTCGAAATTCAATAGTCCAAGTTCTTCCAGTACCCTATTGCATTCGGATGGGTACTTGCTTTCCGGAACCGTAGCATCATAGACGTATTGTTCCAGGAGAACCGGTTTATAGCTGGCATCAGAAATCAGCAAAGAGAAGCCATCCGGTGAAAATCGAATGGACTGATGGCCTTTCAGCCGAATATCCTGTGAAATAGTATTCGATATAATACTATCAACCTGCATCAATTATTGGGGGATTATTCCCAGTTGCCAGTAAGGGTCCCCTCTTCCAGGGATCCAAACTTCACTCCTTCAAATCCTACGATCTTCATCCTCTCATCCTTATAGTTCACCACCAGTTGTTTGTCCAGACCCGCAAGCAGGTCATCATAAAGCACATATACCTCTACTACCTGGACCAACAGGTTTGAACTGGTCAGGATCTCTCCGGATTCCATATGAAATTCGACGTTGTCTGTATAGGGAGCGTATCGCAGGGAATCAATGGGGTACCCTGCAGAGAAAAGAGAATCCTTAACCGGTACCATTGTGGTTTCACGGCTGATAACACCTTCTGCAATTGCTTTCTCTCTGGCCTTGTCCAGCCCGAATTCATCCAGCCACTCCTCCGGTATCTCTCCAATGGCCTTTGTCACAGAAAATGAATCGATTCGGAGAAAATTGATCAGCGTATCAAAACTTCCGGTATATCTTTTATAAACATCTTTATAAGCCTTCTGAGCTTCCCTGATATCGATCAACCTGTTGATAGTGGCTTTTTCCCTGATTTCAACTTCCTGGTTGAATCGGATAGGTTCCATGATACTTTCAACGATCAAATATCCTAATATAATGATTATAAGTACAAATAGAACCTGGATTACTCTTCTCATGGGGATTACGTTTTACATTTGCGCACAAATTTAGCAAAAAAAATAAATTATATATTTTTAATGCGCATTAAATAAGCGGGATGTTAAGAAAATTTATAGCCACCAAAATTCTTGAAAATCTTGAGTTTCAACCCACTCCCGGTCAGGTTGAAATGATAGGTGAACTGGCAAGCTTTCTCTCGCTTGATAATCCATCGGAAATAATGATGGTAAAAGGATATGCTGGCACCGGGAAAACCACCCTTGTCAGCAGCCTGGTCAGGACACTGGACTCTATGAAACAAAAATGTGTTTTGCTTGCTCCAACCGGGAGGGCAGCCAAGGTGCTGAGCAGCTATACCAGAAATCCGGCCTGGACCATTCATAAAAAGATTTACAGGCAGAAGCCGGGAAAAGATGGGACTGCGGAATTCGTACTGGACCGTAATCTGCATAAGAATAGCTATTTCATTGTGGATGAAGCCTCAATGATCGGGGACCGGGCACCCGATTCTTTATTTGGGTCAGGGGACCTGTTGAGGGACCTGCTTGATTACGTTGAAACGGGTTCCGGTTGCCGCATCATAATGGTGGGGGACACTGCACAACTTCCCCCTGTGGGACTGGATATCAGCCCGGCACTGGACCGCGAACGGCTGGAAGATCTTGGTTATAAAGTCAGGGAAATTGAAATG
>CAZIAU010000591.1:0-2695 GCA_964536755.1 uncultured Bacteroides sp.
ATCCGTGTAAACTTCTCTGTAACCATTTTATCACTCTTCATTGTTTTTACACCCGCTTCGATCATGGGCTGATCTGAAACAAGAAGGAGTGCCCCGGTAGGGATCCCGTTTGCAAACCCGACGGTAAAGAGTGTGGCCGTTTCCATATCGATGGCCATGCTCCGGGTCACCCGCAGGTATTTCTTGAATTTGTTGTCATGTTCCCACACCCTCCTGTTGGTGGAAAAGACGGTACCGGTCCAGTAGTCTTTACCAAGATCCCTGATAATATGTGAAACGGCCCTTTGCAGGTTAAACGCAGGCAGGGCCGGCACCTCGGGGGGGAGATAATCATTGGATGTGCCATCGCCCCGGATAGCAGCTATGGGGAGGATAAGATCGCCCAGTTCATTTTTCTTTTTCAGTCCGCCGCATTTTCCCAGGAAAAGGACAGCCTTGGGACTGATGGCTGCAATAAGGTCCATCACCGTGGCAGCGTTGGCACTTCCCATCCCGAAATTGATCATGGTAATGCCTTTGGCAATGGCCGCAGGCATGGCCACATTGCGGTTCACAACGCTGGTTTTGTTCATGGTGGCGAACATATCCAGGTAACGAGAGAAATTTGTGAGCAGTATGTGTTTGCTGAACTGGTCCGTGGGGATCCCGGTATATCTAGGGAGCCAGTTCTCTGTGATCTCCTTTTTTGTTTTCATGCTCCGATCGATTAACTTCGAATTGCATACTAAGATACACCATTCATGCTAAACCTGAATCTTCCGGAGTATGATTTCCGATACAGGGATGAGGACGGAAAGCGGTTCATCCTGGACCGGTTCCGAAAGAAGTATGTGCTGCTGACCCCCGAGGAGGAGGTAAGGCAGCGGTTTGCCCGTTACCTGGTGGAGGAGAAGGGATACGCCCCTTCACTGGTGCTTACCGAATACTCCCTGAAACTGAATGAGATGAGCCGCAGGTGCGACATCCTGGTACACAAGCCGGCAGGCATACCTGCCGTATTGATAGAGTGCAAGGCCCCGTCGGTAAAGATCAGCCAGAAGACATTCGACCAGGCAGCTCGCTATAACATGGTTTTCAGGGTAAAATACCTGATGGTCACCAACGGGTTAAAGCACTACTGCTGTTATGTGGATTTCGGGGAGCAGAAGGTCAGCTTCCTGGATGAGATCCCTCCGTTTGACTCTCTGGATTGATGCACTGAAGCAGCCACTCATTTTCAAATCCGGTTCCGTTAAATAACCACTCCCTCTTTTCACCCACCAGGCGAAATCCGGCCCTTTTAAATAGATTTATGCTCTTCTCGTTGACGGAGTGTATATTACAGTAGAGCTGGTGAAGTTTGAGCACCCTGAAAGAATAATCTTTGAGTGTTTCCAGGGCTTCCCCGGCGTACCCCTTTCTACGCTGGCTCCGGTCGGCTATGAGGATCCCTATACCTGCGCGCCTGTGGAAAGGGTCGAAGTCAAACAGGTCGATTGCCCCGATGGCCCTCTTCTCTTCCCTGAGTTCTATGATAAGCCGGAGTTGCTTAATCTCAAATATGTCCCTTCCTGCATTCTCAAGGTACTGTTTCAGCAGGTAGCGGGAGTAGGGGACCAGTGTATTGGAGAGGTGCCATATGGAAGTATCATTCTCCCATCGGTATAAAACTTCAAGGTCCTCAGGTTCCAGGGCCCTGAGGGCAATTGTACTGTTCTCCAGTATGTTCACGCTATTTTGTTTGTAGAAGCTATTGTCGCTTGTAAGAGCTATTACTGCTTGTATGGGCTATTGCTGTTTGTAAGAGATGACCCGGTAACTTTTATCCGGCTCTGAAAGTGCCTTGAATGAATCTGATTCGGCATCATACAGAATCTCGATCTCCTCTCCGGTGGATTCATCCACTACAATGATGGCGAAATTTTTATAGCTCAATCCTTTCGGGCCCTGAAGATCGGGACCGATGGCCAGGGTAAGCCCGTTGCTGATTAATCCCTCTTCCCCCAGGATCTGCACATACCAGAGATCACGCATTCCGATGGCATCATTGGTAAACCGGGTATACAGTGCGCTCATGCCGTCGTTCAGGGGAACATAGTAGGTGTTGTCCCCGGTTGTATTGATGGGGTATCCCATATTGGTGGGCTGGCTCCAGCTGCCGTCATCCTGCAGTTCGCACCTGAAAAGATCATATCCGCCCATATTAAAATGACCTTTGGAGGCAAAAATAAACCGTTTCCCGTTTGGTGCAATATAGGCTGAAGTCTCATCCTGGTCCGTATTGATCCCTTCACCCATATTCACCGGTTCACCCCACTGGCCGTCGGGCTGCCTGTCCGAATAGTATATGTCCAGTCCGCCTTCACCTCCCCGGCGGTCACTGGAAAAATAGATCCTGTTGCCATCGGGGCTGAATGAAGCATGGTCCTCGTTATCCCTGGAGTTGATCTCACCGTAGAGCGGGCGCGCGGGACTCCATAGCATTCCGTCATATTCACTGTACCATATATCCGTATTCCCCCTTTTGGGCCTTTTGACCAGCAACAGCATGGTACCATCGGCTGACAGTCCCGACGGGAACAGGTCGCCATCGGATACGATCTGTGGTGTGATGAGTACGGGAACTGTCCATTCGGTCTCTTTCCTCGTTGACATGTAGACAGCTTCATAGAAAGTCTTGGAATTGACCCATACCATCATCTTGCCATTGGCCGAG
>CAZIAU010000592.1:0-2686 GCA_964536755.1 uncultured Bacteroides sp.
CGGCATTCATGAGTCAATAGACTTCTTTATGGATAATAAGCTGAAAAGCTGGTCCCCGCTGGATCCGAACCTCTACAAGTTAAGATTGACTATCCTGGATAAAAAGGGAGAGGTGAACGACCAATCTGTTATTTCTCTGGGCATTAAAAGTTATGAGGTTATTGACAAACATTTCTATCTGAACGGAGAACCTTGCTTTCCAAAAGGGCCGACGGTTGTATGGCACCGGTGGATGAGGACAGAGGAGGGGCGTGAACTGGGTTATGATACGGCCTGGTTTTCCAGGAACATAATACAGCGCACCAGGGATTTGGGAGGAAACTACATCAGGTTTCACCTGGGCCTGCCCCCGGAAAGATTCCTCGATCTTTGTGACCAATACGGAATGCTTGTCCAGTATGAATGGAGTTTTTTTCATGGCGCTCCGGCTTCCCTGGAAAGCCTCCTGGAGCAGTATAAGAACTGGCTCGATATGGCCATGACTCATCCTTCGGTTTCCAATTTCCATCCTTATAATGAAACAGAAGGGGAGCAGCTTAAAACAGTCTGGAAGGCTCTCAACCAGCTTGTAGCTGATTATCCTCCCCTGGTGATGGAGGACAGGGATGTGATTCATATTCACAAGTACTGGTGGAGCCTGTTTGAGAACCTGGGATTGTATTATGACGATGCCGGGGAATTTCCAAAAGCCATAATGGTGGATGAATTCGGAGGAAATTACCTGGACGAATACGGAAGACTGGGCGGCTATACCACTGTTAAAGAAGCCTACCTGAGGTGGCTGGGGCGTACTCATAGTTCCGAGGACAGACTGAAATTCCATGCCCGTGCAAATGCCAGTGTGGCAGAATACTGGAGGCGAATCGGCGCTGCCGGCATCTCACCGTTCTGTGCACTTGGCAGCTATCAGGATGGAAATTCATGGTTTCTGGGGCCTTTAAAAATGGGAATTCCAAAACCGGTCTGGCCGGCACTCGCTGCGGCATTTTCACCCCGGTCGGTCAGCATCGAACTATGGGACAGGGATTTCACACCGGGACAAAACCTCAGATTACCTCTTTACCTTTTTAATGATTTGAGTGGAAATGCAGAGTTGTCGGTGGAGTTAACCATTGAGAATGAAGAGGAAAAGGTAGTGTATTCCAAAAAGTTGGCCTCCGGAGTACCACCATTCAGTAAAACAGTTGTGAAGGAAGAGCTGGAAATGCCGTTACCGACCGGTAACTACATGTTATACGCCCGCCTGACCAACCCGCCACCCTGGGTAAAATACCCGGTTATTTCCAGCTGGGATTTCAGGGTCCTCAGGGCACAGGTGCCGGAAAATGTGAAAGTCACTTCAATCGGTGTTCCTGAAAATGAACCAGAATTGAAAAAATTATTTACCGGATTAAATATTGCTTCGGTACCTGTGAATGACCAAACCGTCGGGGTTGTTGTCACATCCCTGAATACCTGGAATGATCTGGCAAAAGGCGATAGTGCCGTATCCGGCATGCTGCGGTCGGCGATCTATTCCGGGAAATCTGTGGTGATGCTGGATGTGGGAGACAGACCCCTTGGACAGGGATATCCTGGAGAAAAGGGGAACCTGGGCCCCTTGCAGGGGGTGGTCCGATTAACCGATCCGGAGGTGAACATCTTCAATCTTTTCAGGGGAGTCTCTCTGAAATTTACGGAGGCAGCCGAACCCGAAAGTCACCTGCATCCCCCTGTGAAGAACCGTTACCTGTGGAATGACATGCCCGATGAATATACACGCTTATGGAATGGTTTGCGAGGTGGTCTAATAGTTCCTGCTGCTGATATGGAGTTCTCCGGATTGAGCCGTGAAGCTTTCGTTACGCAATGGGTATTGCGGGGAGCCAGTGAAGAGATGGTCAGGAAAGGGCCATATTACGCTTACGACCTGCAGGGCTTCTATGAATTCTCTGATAAACCCGGTGACAGGGAGGTTCAAAAGAAGCTGAGAGACAAGATTGAGTTCCTGGTGAAAGACGCACCTGCCCTGGCTACTTCCATTAATCCAAGAACTCCCATTGAAATAACGGACCTGCACAACGGATACCTGGAGGCCACCGACGGAATTGCCCAAAATTTCCTTCCACTGGCCAGTTGCGGTAAAAACCTTACGAGGACACCGGTTGTACTGGTTGATTTCGGAAAGGGCAGGGGAAAGCTGATCGTTTCCCAGTTATTGACCGCCGGCCGGCTTGACAGGGACTTCGGAGAGGAAGGATTATATGGAATAAGGTATGACGAGGTGGCGGTCCAGATGGTACTGAATATGATCAGTCTGTCACTAAAAAATATGGATGAAGTTCATAAACAGTAAATGATAATGTAAATTAGGGGTGTTACAAAATATCTGAAAAATGAAAAATATTGTACTGTTCCTCATGTTGATTGTCCAGGTTTCGTTAATTGCACAGGATCAAGGAGATCCTGTAGTGCTGGTTTCCCCGAGGATTGCCGAACGCGAAATATACGTCGGTGGAGAAAATGCACAGCTGCCCGGATATGATAATCAGTCGATCCAGTTTGCTATCGATGCCCTTGAAAAGACCGGGGGTACAGTTTATTTGAATCCGGGATTATTTAAAATAACGGCCCCGGTGCGTATGAAGTCAAATGTGAATCTTGTTGGTGCGGGAAACGAATCTGTATTGAAAAGAGGCAGGGGAGT
>CAZIAU010000593.1:0-2684 GCA_964536755.1 uncultured Bacteroides sp.
TATAGGATAGATTTTCCTGATGCGGAAAAGAAGAACATAATGATTAAGTGTTCAGAAGGAAGAGAGATTAACCTGACTGATGGAGTGCGTTTTACTGCTGTTGATAAATTGAGACGTAAAACAAGGGGTCCCAATCCGGTTACACGCGAAATGGATGTGTATGTCTATGGAGAAATAACGGATAAGAACAACCAACTGGTAAAAGACGCTGAAATCAAGAACGAAAATGGAAAGTACTCCATTTCATTTGATAAAGGTGGTCCATCCGCTGTATTTGTCAAAGCTGCTGCCTCGTACATCAGTCAGGAACAGGCCAGGATGAATTTTGAAGAAGAATTTGATACGATAAGTTTCGGGGAATTTGTCAAAAAGGGTAAGAGAGCGTGGGAAAAAGTCATCAATCAGATCCAGGTGGAAGGGGGAACGGAGGCCCAAAAAAGAACATTTTATACTTCGCTCTACAGAACCCATATTAGAATGGTCGATATCAACGAGGAAGGGAAATATTACAGCGGGTACGATGGGAAAGTGCACGAAAGTCATCGTCCGTTTTACGTAAATGATGCAATTTGGGATACCTATCGGGCAACTCATCCTTTACGCACCATTCTGAGTCCTGAAATGGAGAATGATATGCTGAATTCATTTGTCCTGATGTATGAACAGAGCGGGTCCATGCCCACCTTCCCTGGTGTTCTGGGAAACAGAATGGCTATGAACAGTTACCACACCGCAATTAGTTTTATTGACGGGTATCGCAAAGGATTAAGGGATTATGACGTGGAAAAAGCCTACGAGGGGATTAAGAAGAATTTAACGGAGGAGACCTTGATTCCGTTTCGTCAGGGAAAACCCAAGCAGTGGATTGATGATTTCTACCATAAAAAAGGCTATTATCCCGCACTTCGTCCGGGAGAGGAGGAAACCATACCGTTGGTGGATGATTTTGAAAAGCGACAAACCATTCCAGTTACGCTGGGGGTAAGTTATGATTTTTGGGCACTCTCTGAACTTGCTGAAGAATTGGGCAAAGAAGAAGCGCATGAAAAATATTTCCGGAGAAGCAAAGACTTTAAGAACCTCTGGCATCCGGAGCATCAATTGTTCATGCCGAAAGATAAAGATGGCAAGTGGATAGATATCGACCCGAAATTTGATGGAGGGCCCGGCGGACGATATTACTACGATGAAAATAACGGGTGGACCTATGCATGGGACGTACAGCATGATATACCCGGATTAATAGAATTAATGGGTGGGAAAAGTGAATTCGAAGACAATCTTGATCAACTGTTTCGCGAAGGTGTTGAAATGGCTAAATACAAATTCTGGTGCAAGTTTCCTGATGCTACGGGTTTAGTGGGTCAATTTTCAATGGGTAATGAACCTTCCTTTCACATTCCTTATCTCTATAATTATGTAGGCTCCCCCTGGAAGACTCAGAAAAAAATCAGGTTGCTTCTTGATGTCTGGTTTAAGGACAATATTTTCGGAATACCCGGCGATGAAGATGGTGGAGGCATGACGGCTTTTGTAGTATTCTCTATGATGGGATTTTACCCGGTTACCCCGGGAATACCTCTATATACAATTGGTAGTCCGGTATTTGAGAAAGTAACAATAGATTTGAAGAATGGCAAGGAATTCAAAATCATTGCAGAGGGCGCAAGCAAGAAAAACAAATACATCCAGAAGGCTTTTATCAATGGCAAGGAGATCCAAAGTCCGTTTATCACACATGAACAGATCATGTCAGGAGCCACCCTTGAACTTATTCTCTCTGAATTACCAAATAAAGACTGGGGTAAAAATTCGACTCCCCCGGTGTACCAATAATACGCTTTGTTTTAATTAAAACATCAGGACAATGAAACGGAAATCGCTGATATTCATTCTGACTCTCGTATGGGTCAGCGCATCCTTTGCTCAGGAGGATTTTACACAATACATTGACCCGACAATTGGCACTGTTCCGCCACTCTTAAAACCAAGCCGTCCAATTATGCATCTACCAAATCAGATGATTATCATGTATCCGGTAAAGGAGGATTATATTCCAGATCAGGTGGGAGAATCTCCTCTTCCAGCTTCTTTTAATATGCGGATAACACTTGGTGAACTCACCGATGCTTCCTGGAACCACAGAATGACCATTGATCATGATATGGAGGTATATCATCCCTGGTATTACTCAAGCTATTTGATCGATGATGACATTCAGGTGAGTTTTACCCCTGGAGAGAAATGCTTTTTCTATAAGATAGATTTTCCTGAAGCGGAAAAGAAAAATGTACTCATCCGATATTCAGAAGAAGCGAAGATCAATACCAATGAGGAAGCCCGGTTTACTTCTGCTGGTATTTCGAGGCGTAAAACAAGAGGTCCGAATCCGGTTACCCGTGAAATGGATGTTTTCGTATTCGGGGAGATAACAGACGAGAATAACCAGTTGGTTCAAGGGGCTGATATCCATATTGAAAATGGAAAATACTCCCTTTCATTTGACAAAGATGGTCCGTCCACAGTATTGGTTAAAGCAGCTGTCTCGTACATCAGTCCCCAACAGGCAAAAATCAATTTTGACACAGAATTTGCCTCAGTGAGTTTTAACGAATTTACCAACAGGGGAAAGAAACAATGGGAGAAAGTCATCAACAAGATCCAGGTGGAGGGCGGTACGAAAG
>CAZIAU010000594.1:0-2674 GCA_964536755.1 uncultured Bacteroides sp.
AAGAATTGCATGGGCCCTGATGGGATTAATTATAATGATCCCTGTATCTGGTCAGGGTACAGGGATGACCCGGGAGGCATATATAACTACCTATTCGGAGCTTGCCATGAAAGAGATGGTAAGGGTGGGTATCCCTGCCAGTATTACACTTGCACAGGGTTGCCTGGAATCGGACAATGGAAACAGCCGGCTTGCGGTAAAGGGAAACAACCATTTTGGTATAAAATGCCATGATGACTGGACGGGGAAGAAAATATATCACGATGATGATTCGCGGAAAGAGTGTTTCAGGTCGTACAGATCGGTGTATGAATCCTACATGGATCATTCCAACTTCCTTACCACAAAACCAAGGTATGCAGAACTTTTTGAACTCAAGATTCATGATTATCGCGGATGGGCAAAAGGACTGAAGAAAGCAGGATATGCGACATCATCCAGTTATGCATCCTTACTGATCCGGATAATTGAGGAGAATGAGCTCTACAAATACGACCTGCTGGTGCTTGAAGGTGGAATGGGATCCGGAACCGACAGTCTGTCGCATATTACGGACCACGGCTACCATACCTCAAGGGATATTCTGGTTAACAACAAAATTGAATATATCATCGCAGAGCCTGGAGATACACCGGAATCGCTCAGGAATGAGCTGGACCTTTACCGGAATGAAATTTACCGCTATAACAACCTGTACCGGGGAGAAAAGATCAAACCCGGACAGATCATTTACCTGCAGCCCAAGCGAAGAAGAGCCGCCCCGGGAAACGAAATTCATGTGGTGAAGGAGGGGCAGACCATGTACGATATTTCACAAATATACGGAGTGAAGTTAAAACACCTTTACAGGAAAAATCTGATGAGGGAGGGTGAGCAACCCCTGGAAGGAAAGGAAATCTATCTGCGGAAGAAGAAGAGAGGAAGCCTGCCAAGACTTGAGCCTCTGGAAGAAGAGCCTGAAGAGGTGGAAATGCAGTTCAGGTTCGAAGAGTAGCCCGGAATGTTCAAAAAATGTTAATCATTTTGACTGTCAAAACTTTACATTAGCAGACAGAGTGCTTATCTTTATGGTAAATCACGTACCATGTCTGATGTTGATTCTATGCCCATCCGGATGATTCTCCCGCCCGATGGAAAACAGACCAGGATTGAATTTGATGATAGTAAATCCTCAAAGAAAAGCTCTTCCGAGTGGTGGCATTCACTCTCCTCGTGGTTCCGCCATGAGAACAAAATCTCAGGGTCAAAGCTGGAATTTTATGCATCACAGCTTGAGAAAGAAGGCTATTCTGAAAAGTCAAGGAAAAGCTACGTTTTTATGATTAAGCGGTTCTTCGATCATTTTGAAGACCTTGAGACAAGGGATATCACCATGGGAGAGATTGAAGATTATAATTATGAGTTTTTCGTTTCGGGGAGGTATTCCAGATCATATCAATTACAGTTCATCAATGCCATCAAGTTATATTATCAGCTGACCGAGGGCATAGATTTAAATTTGAAACAACTCAGAAAAACAGGGATCGGAAGGAAGTCAGGCTGATTCCTGCCAGAAATTCTGAAATACCCATTCTCCGTTTACCCTCCATCTGTATGGATTGAATGAAAAGATAGCCATCCTTTACAGCCACTTTGAGATATTTTTTGCCATCGGAATGTATGGATCCTAAAGGTTCTTCATGTTCAACAGGATCAAATCGGGTCGAATAGAGTTTGAAGATAACCCGGTGGCCATCTGTTCGCTCCAGGAATGTGAATGCACCGGGATACGGGTTCATTCCCCGGATTAAATTATATATTTCCCGGCCGGGGCGGTCCCATTTAATATGGCAGTCCTCTTTAAATATTTTCGGGGCATTTTTCAATAAGGTTTCCTTACCTCTGAACCGGTCCTGTGACCGGGGCTCAAGGTTACCTTCCGCCAGTTGCTTCACGGTTTCCAGCACCAGGTCAGATCCCATCTCCATCAAACGGTCATGAAGCTCCCCGGCAGATTCGTTCTCTGAAATGGGTGTTTCAGACTGAAGCAGGATCTTTCCGGTATCGATCTTATCGTCAATCATAAATGTGGTAACGCCGGTAGTGCTCTCCCCGTTAATGATGACGTGATTAATGGGTGCTGCCCCCCGGTACTGAGGTAACAGGGAGGCATGCAGATTAAAGGTGCCCAAACGGGGTATCTGCCAGACCGGTTCGGGAAGCATCCGGAACGCGACAACAACCTGAAGATCCGGTTCCAGTTTTTGAAGTGATTTTATAAATTCAGGGTCCTTCAGATTGGAGGGTTGGATCAGTGGAAGATTTTTCAGGACTGCGAATTCCTTCACCGGTGAATGCCTGATCTTCTTTCCCCGTCCGGCTGGTTTATCGGGCGCCGTAACCACTGCCCGGATTTTGCATCCTGCTTTCAGCAGAGTTGCAAGCGGTGCAACTGCAAACTCCGGTGTCCCCAGGTAGACAATGCGAAGTGATCTAAAGTCCATCTTTTCCGGGATTCTCATAACGGGCAATATTGAGGAAATGTCCCATTTTGTCCCGCTTGGTCTCCATATAGAATTTGTTTTGTTTGTTTACGGGCAGTTCAAGAGGAACAGTTTCAACGTTCTTCATTCCATATCCCTCCAGTCCGGCTATTTTGACAGGATTGTTGGTGATAAGCCTTATATTCCTGATG
>CAZIAU010000595.1:0-2669 GCA_964536755.1 uncultured Bacteroides sp.
CGCATTCTGCTCTACCTCCGCTTAACGTTCCAATTACTCTCTGACCAGCATTGAATAACGGAGAACCTGATGATCCTCCTTCCGTGGATCCGATGTCCCATTCCTTTATCCACCAGAAGGAGAAATAGTAGTAATCCCTTAAATCTGAATTCGGAATATCGTCCAGGCCTTCCGGTGAAGAGGGTGCCTGGAAATCATAAGATATCTTCTTTACATCTCCGTAGGGATGGTGAATACAAACGGAATATGAGGGCTGTTCATCATAGAGTTCCCATCCTGCGTAATATACATCGTAATACTCCGGGGGAAGATCCGAAAGACTCAACAGGCTGAAATCAATACTGTCTCCAACGGCAATACTGTCGGCGTTTGATACAGACCTGTCCAGGGAACCGTCCCCACCAAAGCATCCCGGACTTTCATAGTTAAAATCAAAGACCGCCCTGTTGGCATTATACTGCCTGTTCACACAATGTTCTGAAGTGAGTATATACGGGGTGCCGTCGTATGAAGTATTATTCAACAGTACCCCCGTACAATATTGCCCGGATGAATATATTCTTACCACCGATTTTTTTGACAGTTGCCAGTTAGATCCTTCCTTGCAATTAATATCTATCTCACACTCCTCCGAACAGCCAAATTTTCCCGGCGGACAGTCATCTTCGGGGAGTAATTGCTCAATATCCAGGAATGCATGCCATAATGATTCCAGTCTCAGTATACCGTATTCGGTTTGTGCCTCCGGAACCTGCATCTCAATAATCAGTTCATCTCCCGGTATTTGCCCGACTGGCAGGATCTTCGATCTCTTGTTATTTTCCCGGGTAAAGGCTCCCCTGATATTTTCCAGATCAGGATCATAAATAAATAACTTAACTCCTTCATTCAATTCGAATTCGTTAAAAATCAGACCTATGGAACGGGCATCGGGTGATATTACATGTATTCGCCAGACCCGGTAGTGATCTATATGCACCCACTTCCCATGATTTTCCGGGTCGAGGTCGAGAGGTCGTTCGATTGCAAATTGAACAGGCTTTTTATCGCCTGTGCTGCTGATCAGTTTTGCAGCGTCAATCTCCAGCGGATCCACAGGCGGCAACATATAAATTACATCGGCAGCTTTCATAAGACGGTAATCTCCCAAGGGCTTACCCGGGAACTGAATCTGTGCCTGTATGACAATGAATCCTTTCAGCAGGATAATCATCACAAAAACCATCCGGTATCTTCTTTCAGAATTCATGGGCGATCTCCCTAAAAGTAGAGAATAAAAGCTAAAGGGAAAATATTTTTTACTTTTGTTTAAAACCCGTTACAGATGAATTCGGAGCAGGTGAAAGAGAGAATTATTGAACTCAGGGAAGCACTTCATCAGCATAACTACAATTACTATGTCAAGTCCGATCCGGTTATATCAGACAGGGAATTTGACGAACTGATGCATGAACTCCAGGATCTTGAGGCATTACACCCTCAGTTCAAAGATGAAAATTCTCCAACAAACCGAGTTGGCAGTGATCTGAACAGGGAATTTGATTCATTTCCCCATACTTATCCGATGCTGTCCCTGGGAAATACTTACAATAAGGAAGAGGTTACAGAGTTTGACAGGAGGGTCAGGAAAGTTGCCGGTGAGGATGTGAGCTATTACTGCGAGCTGAAATATGACGGAGTTGCAATCTCCCTGACCTATACCAGCGGAGTGCTAACCAGAGCACTGACCCGGGGGGACGGGACACGGGGAGATGATGTGACCCATAATGTGAGGACCATAAGGAGCATCCCCCTGAAACTTATGGGAAAAGAGTATCCGGAGCGGTTTGAGATCAGGGGTGAAGTGATTATCCCCCTGGCTGACTTCCAGGAATTAAACAGGAAAAGAGAAGAATCGGGTGTTCCCCTGTTTGCCAACCCGCGAAACACTGCCTCCGGTTCGTTGAAATTGCAGAATTCTGCTGAGGTGGCATTGAGGCCTCTTGATTGCTTTTTTTACTATATACCGGGAGAACAGCAATTATTCAAATCGCATTCAGAAGGATTGGAGAAAGCAAGGTTGTGGGGATTTAAGATTCCCGCGGTCAATAAAGTAGCGAGGAACACAGAAGATATATTTGAATTTATTGACTACTGGGATAAAGCAAGGGACGATCTTCCATATGAAATCGACGGGATAGTAATCAAGGTAGATTCTATTCAGGCACAGAATCTGCTTGGATTTACAGCAAAAACGCCCCGCTGGGCAATCTCATACAAGTTCCAGGCAAAGCAGGCTATGACCAGGCTTCTGAGCATTGATTTCCAGGTGGGAAGGACAGGGGCCATTACCCCGGTGGCAAACCTTGAACCGGTAAGGCTTGCAGGCACAACCGTAAAAAGAGCCTCCCTTCACAACGCCGATCAGATACGGCTGCTGGACATCAGGCCGGGAGACTATGTATTCGTTGAAAAGGGTGGTGAGATAATTCCAAAGATAGTAGGGGTATCAAAGGAACATAGAGATCCTGAGAGCCGCCCCTTTGAATTTATATCCCTTTGTCCGGAGTGCAAAACCCCCCTTCGGAAAAATGAGGATGAGGCGGCCCATTACTGCCCCAACATTTACGGATGTCCTCCACAGATAAAAGGGCGGATTGAACACTTTATCAGCCGGCGCGCCATGGATA
>CAZIAU010000596.1:0-2668 GCA_964536755.1 uncultured Bacteroides sp.
CTCTCGACCTCATGATTATGAATCATGCGCTCTAACCACCTGAGCTACCTCGCCATCATTTCATCTGAACTCCAGAAGTCCATGATGCACTTTCGGGCTGCAAATATATAATTTTTTTAAGATTAGAACAATACAGTACAGGACTGTACGGAAAGTCAGGAAAACCTCCCGGGAGGCATGTATCGCTTATTTTTCATAACTTTCAGGAGAGGGATCTGACAATAGCATAATATGGAACCGGAACCAGAGAAATTCTCTACCATTCTACAGGTGTTGATCTACCTGGGGGCGTTCGGCATCGTAGCAGTGGCAGCCGGGAGGATTGCCGGTGCATTCCGGAAATTGAAACTGCCCTTGATCACCGGATTTCTTGTGATCGGCCTTGTATCGGGACCTGAATTGCTCGGTCTGATTGATGCCGAGGCTTTACCAAAGCTCAACTTTCTCAGTGAGGCTGCACTTGCTTATATCGCTTTTGCAGTGGGATCGGAGCTGTACCTCAAGGAACTGAGGGGCAGGCTGACCAGTATATTCTCAATGACAGTCAGCCAGATTGTGGCATCGTTTATTCTGGTGAGCCTGACATTCTTTTATCTCGGTTCACTGATCCCCTTTTTCCAGGGAATGTCCCTTGCTGCCAGGATCTCTGTTTCAATGCTGGCAGGGACCATTGCCATAGCAAATTCACCGGCCTCTGCCATAGCTGTCATTAATGAACTTCGTGCAAGGGGACCTTTCACCCAGACCTCCATCGGTGTGACCGTGGTGAAGGATTTTAGTGTGATCGTTATCTTTTCAGTGATCTTCACACTTTCTACGTCCCTTATCCAGGAAACTGAATTCAGGTTGGTTTACATCGGACAGGTACTTGCCGAACTGTTACTGGCTTTTGGATTTGGATTCCTGGTATGGTTGTTCCTCAAATTTGTCTTTTCCATCAAAGGGGCCACATTGTTAAAAACGATACTGGTACTTGGAACCGGGCTGCTGGTCTATCTATTTACAGATATTGCCGCTGACCATTCAAGACGGATCCTGGGACTGGAATTGCATATCGAACCTCTCCTGATCTGCATAATAGGAAGTTTCCTGCTTACCAACTATTCAGTTTACAGGAATGATTTCATCCGTATTATAAAGGAAACAGGACCCTATGTTTATATTATTTTCTTCACACTGACCGGGGCTTTGATCTCCCTGGAAGTACTGGCTTCATTATGGTTTGTCACTCTGATACTTTTCGCGGTCAGAATCATTACCCTGCTCCCGGCCGGATATCTGGGGACTGTAATTGCAAAAGATCCCCCGCTGTACCGGAAGGTTTCCTGGATGCCTTATGTGACCCAGGCCGGGGTGGGAGTGGGACTTGCAACAATAATAGCCTCGGAATATCCCGGCTGGGGAACCCAGTTTGCCACAGTGATGATCTCTGTGATCGTGCTTAACCAGATTGTAGGTCCTCCACTGTTTAAATGGGCACTGCATCTGGTGGGAGAGGTCCATGTCAGGTCAGACGGAACCTACGATGTACAGAAGAAGGTCCTTATCTTTGGGTGGGAGAACCAGTCCCTTGCTCTGGCGAACCAGTTGAAAAAGCAGAACTGGATTGTGGAATTTGTGGTGAATAATCCTTCGGTGGAAGTGATGGGTAACGATGATTTTAAGGTTCATGAATTACTTGGAGCTGATCATCTTTCGCTCAGGAAGTTCAATGCCGAAACCGCTGATACTATGGTCTGTCTCCTGGAAGATGAAGAAAGTCTCGCCATCTGTGAGACTGCTTATGAACACTTTGGGACAAAACATTTGATAGTCAGATTGCAGGAGCGGAGTAATTACCGGAAGTTCCATAAGATCGGAGTCATGGTGATGGATCCGGGAACGGCAATGGTATCTCTGCTGGAGCATTTTGTGCGTGCACCCATTGCCACCTCAATATTGTTGGGTATGGAAGAGACTCAGGATACCATTGATATAGAGCTGCGAAATTCCAATTACCACGGCTTAACCTTGAGGGATCTGAAGTTTCCGTCAGATGTGATCATTCTTTCGGTGACACGGGGCGACCATCCTATTATATCTCACGGCTATACACGTTTGCGGCTGGGGGACATTGTCACCCTGGTGGGATCCAAAGAAAGCCTGGATAAGGTACGCCTGAATCTTCAGTGTTATTAACCCCCGCCGAATTCACTGGTGCAGTCTGTTATTTAGATTGAATCCAGCGGACAGATTCCATAATTTTATTGACCATTATGCATTAAGTATGCTTCAAAAGAAACAAATCATCACATGAAAAGAAGAGATTTTGGCAAATTAGGACTACTGGCAGGTGCTGGAGCACTTGCCGGATGTAAAGTATCCATCGACAAAGACAATGGCACATTTCCCGGTGACGGTGATTTCTACCATGAACCATCCAGGAAACTGCCTGTCAGGGAGTTTGATGTGGTGGTAGCAGGCGGGGGTACTGCGGGTGTTGTTGCAGCCATTGCAGCTGCGCGGACCGGGGCAAGGACAGCACTTATTGAAACAAAAGGTTATCCCGGAGGGACGGTTACCGAAGGGGGAACAGGGATACACAGTTTTTACAACCTGTGGAAAGCATTTCCCGGCGTGGAGAAGCGACAGGTAGTCAGGGGAATCCCTTCAGAACTGATCGACCGGT
>CAZIAU010000597.1:0-958 GCA_964536755.1 uncultured Bacteroides sp.
GTTTTTCTTGGTAATTCGTTTGTGGATTCTACAGCATACGGGGATCTGGCTGCCCATGCCGGTGCCGATTATACGGTACCCAATGATTATTCGAGCTGTAATTCGGTTGGATTGGGAAATGTTTCGATGGATGATTATTATACCTTTTTAAAGAAACATGACGCAATCAGTGAACTGGCAAGGGGATTACGAAGCGGCAGAGAGGACCAGCTGGTCCGTCTGAATGGTACCCTTGTCAACCTCCCCGAAGAGTACGCGGAGGAAGCCCGAAAAATTGGAATGTCTGCCACATCAACAACCACACATGACAATTACCTGATGTTTGTGAAGATCAATTATAAGGTTGAAGGAACAGTTTTGAACAGGGATGACATTGCCAGGGCGGAACTGGTGTTGCGCCAGCGCCAATTGAGGGGAGTGGAGCTGTTCCGGAAATTCGTGCCCGGTTGTGAAAATGCATTTATTGCGAGGACCAGTCCATCCCTGAATATACGCCGGGGACGGCTGGTAACCTGTGACTACGACATCACCCATGTGGATGTTATTGAGGCCAGGCATTTTGACGATGAGGTGTTCGTATACGGATTTCATGATATGGCCCCGCGTTTCCAGGTACGTGACGGAGGCACCTACGGGATACCCTATCGTGCTCTTTGTGTAAAGGGCCTGGATAATCTCTATGTGGCCGGTATGATGATCACCAGTGACCGAAGGGCCCATATGTCAACCCGGAACACGGTTTCTTCCATGGCGCAGGGTCAGGCTACAGGTACGGCTGCTGCCCTGTGTGCACTGGGCGATATGGGATCACGTGACCTGCCATACGAAAAGCTCAGGGGACAACTGGAGCAGGATGGTGTCTATTTCGAATCGTAACTATGCCAGGATTGATCCATGGGAATACCATAAATAGTTTCCTGTTTCTTATCAATCCACTTTTGTTTCCAACAATTCAATA
>CAZIAU010000597.1:968-2667 GCA_964536755.1 uncultured Bacteroides sp.
ATGGTATCAGCCATTGTACCCAGCAGCAGGGAACAGGAAGCAGCTCCCGCATCGATTACACCCCTTGAGCGCTCTCCAAGCCTGCTTGATCTTCCGAGTTTTGAAACCATATCTTTGGTACTGTCCCGGCCGGTTTCAGCAGACTGCTTCATGGCTTGCAACGCTATTTTAAAATCCTGTCCCGAGTTACATGCCTCATCGAATGCGTCAATTGCAGGATAAAGGGCATCCACCAGTGTCTTATCACCCACTTTTGCCGGTGTCAGCATTGCCAGGCTATCTTTGATTCCCTCCAGTGCATTACTGAAAATCTCCTGATCAACCTGATCATGATCTGCAAGGGTTTTTCCCATGGTCTTGAAGATCTTTCCGTAGAGAGGGCCCATGGAACCCCCGATCCGCATCATCAGGATCTTTGAAAGTGTCATCAGCCCGTGGGAGAAGTCACCCGGATCCTTTTCCAGGGCCTCCCGGGTCATCGAAAATCCCTTATTCATATTGATGCCGTGGTCACCATCGCCTATGGCTCCATCGATGTCGCTGAGATACTGTTTATTTTCCCGGATAACACGGATCATCCGTTCCAGGATCACTGCTCCGTCTTTATTGCTAAAAGAGGTCATTCAAAAATAACTAATGGGTTAAATTCGCCGGAACTGTCTCAGGCCCACCGAATCTGCTTCGTAATTCAAACACTCTTTCAGCTCCCGGTCCAGTTTCATCAGGGTAAGCGTGGCTCCGGCCATTTCAAGGGAGGTAAAATAATTCCCCACATAGGAGTGGTACACCTTAATTCCCCTTCCTTCGAGCAGGTTTACCACATCCCTGTAAAGGATATACAGCTCCATAACGGGGGTTGATCCCAGGCCTGAAATAAGCAGAGCCGCTTCATCCCCGTCTTCAAAGGGAAGATCCGGTAAAACCACATCAACCATTCGCCTTGCCACCTTCTGCGATGATTCCAGCTCGGCGATATCAATGCCTGGTTCCCCGTGGTGCCCGATCCCCACCTCCATCTTTCCAGGTTCCACTTCAAAGTTGGGATGCCCGACCTCCGGGATAGTACAACCGCTCAGTCCAACTCCTATGCTTCGGGTTGAGTCGATGGCTTTCTGTGCCGCCGAGATAACTCCCTCAAGCGATCCACCCATGGCAGCCTTCGCTCCCCCCACTTTCCACATGAATATCTCACCGGCCACCCCTCTGCGTTTCTCTTTCTCAGCTGCAGGAGCCGATGGCACATCATCATTGGCTATAACTCTTTTTACCTGGATACCCTCATCCTCCGCTTCCTCCATGGCCATGGTAACATTCATGTTATCTCCGGCGTAATTTCCATAAAGGATAGCAACACCTTTACCGCCATCGGCAGCTTTTATTGCGTCATAGAACATCTGGGCCGGCGGAGAGGTGAAAATCTCACCCACCGCCACAGCATCGCACATATTCTTTCCAATATAACCGATAAATGCGGGTTTGTGGCCCGAGCCGCCCCCTGTTACAATACCAACTTTGCCTTTAACAGGGGCATCCTTAAATTTCAGCACCCGGTCATTTCCGGTGACACTGACCAGGTCTTTATGTGCTTTCGCATACCCCTCCAGCATCTGATCAACCACGAGGGAGGGGTCATTTATAAACTTCTGCATGGATAGAATTTATTTTTTATTGAATGACTCTTTTTCAAGATTGTGCATGG
>CAZIAU010000598.1:0-2666 GCA_964536755.1 uncultured Bacteroides sp.
ATGCGAAAATGCAATCCGGGAAAATTACAGGAGCAAATGTTTCCGTCAGGATAAACGATGAGTTCATGCAGGCTGTTGTTGAAGGTAAGAGTTTCACGCAACAATATCCCACCGATTCGGATTCACCAACATACACCAAAGAAATTGATGCCCGTGAATTATGGCAAAAAATTGTTCATAATGCATGGAAATCTGCTGAACCAGGAATACTATTCTGGGATACGGTAACCAGGGAATCGGTTTTAAAACTGTATCTACCAATCCATGTGGGGAAATTCCCCTTTGTCCTTACGATAGTTGCCGGCTGCTGGCAATAAACCTTTACAGTTATGTAGATAATCCTTTTTCGGAGCAAGCAAAATTTAACTGGGAAAAGTTTCGCAAACATGTGGGGCTTGCGCAGAGAATCATGGATGATATCATCGATCTGGAACTGGAAAAGGTAGAAGCGATCCTGGAAAAGATTTATTCAGATCCCGAGGATATAGAGATAAAGGGGGTAGAGACCAATCTCTGGAAGAACATAAGGAAAAAGGCTCTGGAGGGTAGAAGAACAGGTGTCGGGATCACAGCTGAAGGGGATATGCTTGCTGCTCTCGGACTTCGTTACGGGAGTGAAAATGCAATTGATTTCTCGGTGGAAGTACATAAGGCAATAGCCCTGGAGGCCTACCGTTCTTCAGTTTTAATGGCAAAGGAAAGGGGGCCTTTTGAGGTCTTTGACTTTAATAAGGAGAAGGAGAGCCCCTTTATTAAAAGACTGGGGAATGAAGATCCACAACTTATTGAAGAGATGAAAAAGTATGGCCGGAGGAACATTTCTCTTCTTACTATCGCACCCACCGGCACCACCAGCCTGATGACACAGACAACATCAGGTATTGAACCGGTATTCCTGCCGGTTTATAAACGCCGCAGGAAGGTGAATCCCAATGATAAGGATACTAAAATTTCGTTTGTCGATGAAGTTGGTGACAGCTGGGAGGAACACAATGTGTTCCACCATAATTTTCTCACCTGGTTAAGGGTTAAAGGGATGGATCCTGAAGAGGTAAAGGAATTCAGCGATGAAGATGTACAGGAACTGGTAAAACGTTCACCTTATTTTAAGGCAACCTCCAATGATGTGGACTGGATGCAGAAGGTGAAGATGCAGGGGGCCATTCAAAAGTGGGTGGACCATTCCATCAGCGTGACAATCAACCTTCCGGGGGATGTCAGGGAGGAGCTGGTAGGAGAACTATACGTGAATGCATGGAAGAGCGGTTGCAAGGGAGTGACAGTTTACCGCGAAGGGTCCCGTTCAGGTGTGCTGGTCGCAAATGATAAAAAGAAAGACACGGAATTTCCCATCAAAAGGCCCAGGGAGCTGGATGCAGAGATTCTCAGGTTCAAAAATAATGATGAGGACTGGATTGCATTTGTTGGCCTGATGAACGGGAAGCCATATGAAATCTTTACGGGCCGGAAAGAGGAGGATACGTTTCCGATACCTTCCAAGGTGAAAAAGGGAATAATCATTAAGACTAAAAATGAGGATGGTACCAAACGCTATGATTTCCAGTATGTGGATAAATATGGCTATAAGGTAACCATGGGAGGGCTTTCACACCAGTTTAACAGTGAATTCTGGAACTATGCAAAACTGATCTCCGGGGTATTAAGACACGGGATGCCGGTCGTGGATGCCATTAACCTGATCAGTTCCCTGCGGCTTGACAACGAATCGATTAATACATGGAGTGCAGGAGTGGTAAGGTCACTGAAGAAATATATTCCCAACGGCACAAAAGCCAAATCGGATCAGAAATGTGAAGAATGCGATTCTCACAGTCTTATTTACCAGGAGGGGTGCCTCATATGTACAGAATGCGGAGCCTCCAAATGTGGATAAATAAGAACTTATTGCTGACTGTCCCTTTTTTTTGTGATGATAAAGGCAATGGTCAGACCCAATCCCCCGAAAAATAAGGCTGAAGCGAAATAGGCTGCTTCTTCAGTAATTTCGGTATAAGTTTCCAGCAAACTACCGATAAACAGGCCAAAACCAATTCCGACCAGCAGCAGGGCCCACTTCAGGATACCGTACGGGCTGCCGGTTCTGTTTACATTTAAGAAATCTTTCGGATCCAGGCCCTTCTCGATCATGGCCATTCTTTCCCGGTTTCTTGCGGTAATCGTCACAAATACAATCCCGAATATTGCAGCAAATATGGCAATGGGTACTAAAACTTCAGTTAACATAGCTTATATTTTTAAGTTGAACTTTACTGTTTGGATCTTTGACGCCGCTGCTTCCTGAGATGTTACACATTATGCTATATATTTATGTCTCAATACCGGGATAACTGAAAGAATTGTAGAATATGAGGCAATTATGTAACGTTTTTCCAAAACCGGCGTCTTATAGATTGAATGGAAGCAGATAGTGAGAAATACCACATCGACCGAATAAAAGAAGGCGATAAGGAAGCATTTAAATGGGTGGTGGACAGGTACCGGGATATGGTATACACAATCTGCATGAGAATGCTGGCAAATGAAGCCGATGCCATGGAAGCGGCCCAGGATGTATTTGTCAAGGCTTTCAGGGCTATCGGGACCTTCCAGGAGAAGGCGAAATTCTCCACCTGGATGTACCGCATAAGTTACAACCAGTGTATCAG
>CAZIAU010000599.1:0-2660 GCA_964536755.1 uncultured Bacteroides sp.
CCGATGTGGTCAAAGGTTACGGAAAAGGATTGATGCTCTCCTATGAGGGGCTGGTAAGCGAAGAGGAGGTGCAGCTGATTATTGAGTATCTTAAAAAACTTAATGAGTAAGAAATCCGGGGTTTCATATTTTATATCCCTTTTAAGACTGGGTAAAGTAACTATTTCCGTCCCGGTGGCGCTGACCGGTTTTCTCGGTTATTTTCTTAAGAAACCGGTTCCCGATACCAATACAATACTGACAGTGGCCGGCATATTATTTCTATCCATGGGATCTTCGGCCATCAACCAGATCCAGGAGAGAAAAACTGACGCTTTGATGAAGCGGACCGCCGGAAGACCCATACCGTCGGGTATTATTTCCCTTACGGTTGCCACTTTTTTTGCAGCGGTCTCTGCCATCGCAGGATTTATTCTGCTCCTCTTCACAGGATCGGTTACTGCTGCTTCCATCGGCCTTTTTACCCTGATCTGGTACAACCTGGTTTACACCCCGCTTAAAAGAGTGACAGCCTTTGCCGTATTCCCGGGTGCAGTTATAGGAGCGCTTCCACCGCTTATCGGGTGGACAGCAGCCGGTGGTGTTCCCTGGGATATGGAGATAGTCGCGGTTTCCTTTCTTCTTTTTGTGGGCCAAATGCCCCACTACTGGCTGCTCCTTCTTAAGATCGGGACTGAATTTAAGGAGGCCGGATTGCCTGTGATCACAAACCTGCTGGAGCCTTCACAGATCAGGAACCTCAGTTTTATCTGGATCGCTGCCACCGGGGCGATCGTATTGATGCTTCCCGCCACTCCCATTATTCAAAACCGGGCTGTTTCAGCCGTGCTGATAGTAGCTACCCTCCTCTTCCTTTACCGCATGTTCAGGCTTTCATACAGGGGTGATCTGGTAATCCATTGGAAAAAGGCATTTATTACTGTAAATTTGTTTTATCTGATGATCATCCTGGTACTGATCGCCGACAGGATAATCTGATTAAGTGAAATTAATTCATAACCAAAAAACCGCAATAATGAGAAAACTATTTGCACTCCTCCTGATTCCGCTCTTTACTGCAGCATGTATCCGGGTGAATGAGGCACCCAAATCTACCGAAGGCCCTGAGAAAAAAAGGGATGGCGCATTTATCCACATTAGCAAAGGTTCGGAAGATGCACATAACGTACTGATGGCGCTGATGCTGGCTGACAAGTTTTCCACATCCAACGATGTCCTTGTATTCTTTGATAAGCAGGGAATTGAAATGGTTGTTGAAGGTGCCCCGAATCTGGAAATGGATCCTTTCGATGCGTCCGATGATATCTTCCAGCGTCTGGTTGACCTCAATGTTACGATCCTGGCATGCCCCGCATGCCTAAAAGTGGCCGGCTATGATGAAGATGACCTGAGAGAGGGTGTCAGGATCGCAGAGAAAGAGAAATTTTTTAACTTTACCGAGGGTCGGATCCTGACCCTGGATTATTAAAACCTGGAATCCATGAAAAAGCTGCTGATTTTCTTAACTGCTGCAGTGCTTCTGATAGCCTGCAACAGCAACTCAAATAAAGAGTCCGCCACCGATTCCTCTGCCCCGGTTGTGGCTGCAGAGTGGGAAGTGGTTACACTTCCAGTAAAAGGCATGCACTGTGAAGGCTGTGAAAAAGCCATCAAAGCAGGGGTCGGATCCCTGGACGGAATCGACTCGGTGGAATCCTCCTTTGAGGAGGGCTGGACGAAAGTCAAATTTGATAAGAAAAGGACATCCCTTTCGGAAATTGCAGGGAAGATAGCCGAAGTAGGGTACGAAGTGGTGGAAGAGAAAGGTGCAATGGAGGAGAAGGATGTAATGGAAGAGAAAGGGGAAGTGGTTGAAGAGAAAGGGGAAGTGGTTGAAGAGAAAGAGGAAGTGGTTGAAGAGAAAGAGGCGGATGCCCTCCAGACAGACTGAAAGGCACTTCTCTCAGCTACCGGTCAGCAGCGACAGGAATCCCATGATGAGGACCGAATCTGCTGCCAGTCTGTATGCGTCGTTTTTCCTGAATAGTGATGGCAGGAATAGTATGAGCAGCAGGATGGTTGCCATACCTGAAAGAATGAGTGCAAACTGGGCATATCTTTCCATTCCGTAGATCAGGAACTGCAGGATGGTAAGCAAATAAACCATGATCCCTGAAGCAAGCAGCAGGTTCCTGGTGGTTCGTTGTCCAAGGGTATTTGCCATCGAGGCTATTCCCAGCCTGGAATCCAGACTAATATCGTAAAGGGAAATGATCCCGAGGTTCATAAGGATCACCCCCGCAAACATGACTGCAATAAGTGCATCCTGTTCATTAACCGGTCCGCTCCGGGCTACAAAAGGTCCGAGCCAGGTCCCGGCCATGTATATCAGGAGAACAAAAATCTCTCCCGGAATAAACAATAACCGGTTTTTTCTGAGGATGTGCCTCATGGCATAGAAAAGGAGCACGAGTCCGGCCAGGACCAGTCCGTATTTAAGGAACTCTTTGTCAGGGAGGTTAAAAATAAGCATAATATCTGCGAAAGTGACCACTGCCATGGAATACAACAGGATCTTGCGGTTTCTGAAAATGAACTGGTGGAGCTCCCGTTTGCTCTTTTTCCTGTGCCTCCATGCATCCAGTACGTGATCACCGGTGTAAAGCACCCAGACCGTAAGA
>CAZIAU010000600.1:0-2657 GCA_964536755.1 uncultured Bacteroides sp.
CATGTTAGCCAATGCATGACAAGCAAAAGTATGGCGAATATCATGGATTCTTGGTCCATGACCATTTCCTATATAAGGTATTCCTGCGGCCCGGAGTACAATCCGGAAGTACCAAATATGAAAGATATGTGGGTTTGTTGCGGATCCATTCAGAGAAATAAAGAACGGGGTATTATCAGATTGCAATACGGGGAGTTTACTTCGGTTATTGAGATAGTCTTTACATACTGCAGAGAGGGATTCCGAAATTGGGATTATACGCTGCTTTCCATTTTTCGAGTCTTTGACTAAAATATAATTTTCTGATAGGTTAACATCTTTGTTCTTAAGGGATAAAGCTTCTCCAATTCGGATGCCTGTACCATATAGGACCCTTAGCAGAGTCGGTACTACAAAGATTATCGTATTCATATTTCTCTTGGATATTAAAAGAGCATCTGCGGCATTAAAAATCGCTGTAATCTCTTTTTTCGAATAAATGTAAGGTGTAAACGTTGATTGATAAGGAGGAAGTCTGGGGATATAGGAGCGTATACCTAACTTACACAAATAGGAAGATAGCTGGCTAATCAATACGCATCTATAATATCTATTCCCATCTGATTCGTTGTTTCTCAATTCGCACCATTTGTCAGCTAATTCTTTGGATAAACCTACTTCCCTTTCACCTCTTTCTATAGTGAATCTGTCAAATCGCAGTAAGATTTGTTCCTGTTTATCATATTTATAACCAAGACTCCTTTTCATGTCTATGAAATCCCTGATATACGGGGCATTTACCCCCCATGCTTGTGTTCTATTCATAGAAAATTCCTCCTTTCTGACTGTAAAATGAAGGTGATACTGCCGAGACATCTAATGCACATTGTCGCATGGTGGATAAATCCACACGAAGATAAAACTTGGTTGATTCTGTGTTTTCATGGCCAAGAACTTCTGAGATGACAGGAAGCATAGTTTGCTGTTCCAGAAGACGTTGTGCCAAACTATGGCGCAAGGCATGCGGGCCGTGTCGTCTATCCTTTATATCGATGCCAGATTTGGCAAAAGCACGTTGCACGATACATGTAATACCCATTATTGTTAGCGGTTTGATAGGCGACCGTGAAGTGAGGAAAACAAAGGGTTCTTTAGAGTCTTGTCTACTGTATTTCAAATAATCGATGATGGCATTCCCAACTTCCGGCAACAAAGGAAGTTCAATCTCCGTGCCTGTTTTGTTTTGAGCAAGTCGAATTACGTTCTGCTCCCAGAATAAATTCTCAAATTTTAGATTAGCGATATCAGAGTTCCTTAATCCCAATCTTGCAGCAAGAAGGATGATAGCATAATCGCGTCTACCCATAAAGCTGCCTCGTTCAACGGATGCAATTAATCTTTCAACCTCTTCCTTGGAATAAGTGGATGGTATTTTAGGCCTGCGGTTGTAATTACTTCTTGGGAAAAAAATTGAAAGGTCCGTTTCCAGTATCCGGTTAATATGTAGATATCTGAAAAAACCCCGAAGTACTTGTATTGATTTACAGGGAGATACTTTCGTGCTATTTATGCTTTTGATATAATCAAGAATGTGTATTATACGCACCGTAGTGATCTCTTCAATATTGTTGTTTTTAAGAAAATGAAGAAACCGGGAAAGATGACATTCATTTATGGAAAGTGTGTTCTTATGAAGTCTTTGATCCCTTTTAAAAGCAAGATATTTTATCATAAAGGCTCCTATCGGGCCATCAAGATTAATCTGCTCCTTTTTGGATTGAAATGCGCCTGTCTCTAAAAATTCAAGAAGAACGTTTACTATACCTACTGTTTCTTTTTCCTTTTTGGTAAGTTCCTGGTAATCGCGGTTATCAAATTCACTTAAAAGATAGTCCCTGCAAACAGACGCGTTTATCTCGGTTATATTGCGAGATTCCATATAGTACTTCACTCTTTTCCAACGGTTCTGATAGCGTGATAACGTACAGTCTGCACGTAAGTATCTTTCTCTAAGATATTCTGTAACCTTAGAGATTACCTCATCATAAGTTCCTTTTACTTTTCCCATAATTTACTCTTTTTAGGATGACTGCGGAATTGCGGTCAATACTATATTAGACCAAAATATTATGGAAAGTGTTTTGGTTGGAATAAGATGTAGTTAATTGATTTAAAGAAGGTAAGGAGAATCTTCTTTACATAATCATATTGTATACATAACTTTTAAATCCATCAATGACCTGATATCCGCCCTCATACACGCGTACAATGATAGGCTGTAACTGCCCCTGATGGCGCATCGACTGCTTAATCTGTTCAATGCGGGTTACATTCATTATCCGCAACTCGGATAAGGAGAGGTCCAAAGCAAGGGTGGGGATGACTTCTATTCTGGGAAGCATAGGCGGGTGTTTTTGATGCCGGTAAAAGTAGGGGGCTGGCTTGGCCTGTGCAATCGGGGTCCCATTTACAATCAGTTGCCGATTTGTCGAAAAACAGCCTCTTCCCCAGTTATAATCTGCATTTGGGCCAGGAACGGGGTCCCATTTACAATCTTTTCTCTTTTTACACTAATAATCGCGTAGGCATTGTCGTTACTGGCCTGCAGAGATAACGGGGTCCCATTTACAATCATTGACGCGGTTCTTTTTTTGCGCTTGCAATTGCGCTTTAACTGC
>CAZIAU010000601.1:0-2654 GCA_964536755.1 uncultured Bacteroides sp.
GACTGGTTTATTGGGAGCACAGTCATGTCAGCCGGGATCCCCAAGGTGGTTCGGGAGATGACCATCAAGTTTCTGTATAATGATATGGATAGCGTTGAGAAGATGTTTGCCGATCACCCGGGACAGATTGCCTGTGTAATACTGGAAGCGGAAAAATATACGCCTCCTGAAGATAATTTCCTGCATAAGCTCAAGGAAGCCTGTCATAAGAACGGAGCCCTTTTTATACTGGATGAGATGATTACCGGATTCAGGTGGCACCTGGGTGGAGCACAGAAAAAATATGATATCGTGCCGGACCTGTCCACCTTTGGCAAGGCACTTGGAAACGGTTTTGCCATATCCGCATTAGCAGGCAGAAGAGAGTTCATGGAGCTGGGGGGGCTGCGTCATGACAAAGAGAGAGTTTTCCTTATCTCCACAACCCATGGGGCAGAGAACCATGCACTTGCCGCAACCATTGCCAACATAAAGTTTTTTAAAGAAAACAAGGTGATTGAAAGACTGGATGAGCAGGGAAGAAAACTTAAGGAGGGTGTTAATAAAGCTTCTGAGGATCTGGGCATCGATAAACATGTTCGTATCATCGGTCCCAACTGTTGCTCGGTTTACACTACCAGTGACCAGGAGGGGAAGCCATCCCAGCCCTTCCGGACACTATTCATACAGGAGACTATGAAACGCGGACTGCTTATGCCCTCAAGTATTGTGTCCTACTCTCATTCAGACCGGGATATAGAGGAAACTGTTGAGAAAATGGCTGACGCCATGGTGGTATACAAAAAGGCCCTGGAGGAGGGGATCGAAAAATACCTGGAAGGAAGACCGGTGGCACCGGTGTTCAGAAAATACAATAATTAATGAATCCATTTGAACTGATTCCAACCCCCATTGAGGATTGTTTTGAGATCAGGCCCCGGGTTTTGAAGGATCCAAGGGGCAAATTTGTAAAATTGTTCCACCGGGGCTATTTTGAAGAACTGGGGCTCCGGACAGAATATGAAGACGAGTATTATTCTGTATCACCTGCCAGGGTAATCCGGGGACTACATGTCCAGCTTCCGCCAAAAGCACATGCGAAGCTGGTAACCTGTTTGCAGGGAGCCATACTGGATGTTGTATACGATCTTCGCTCTGACAGCGGGTCATCAGGAAGGGTATTTTCCATGGAACTGAACGCCCGAATGGGGAACATGCTTTACGTGCCCGAGGGACTGGCCCACGGTTTTTATGTGACCGGAGAAAACGCTACCTTTCTCTCCATGAATTCAAAGAAGTTCAGTCCTGAATGTGACAGGGGTATCCGGTGGGATTCCATCCCTTTTGAATGGCCCGATAAGAATCCCGTTGTTTCGGAGAAAGATATGGAAATGATAGCCCTGGAAGAATTCCTGAATCCATTCTGATACAATTATGAAAATCATTGATACCCACATTGAAGGCTGTTTCGAGATCTATCCCCTGGACCTTAAGGATTACAGGGGAAGATTTGTAAAACCTTATCATTGTGATTCTTTTAAAGAGGTTGGTTTGGATTTTGAGATAGCCGAAGAGTATTACTCCGTTTCAAAAAAAGATGTCCTGCGGGGTCTCCATTTCCAGGTACCTCCCCGGGCTACCATAAAGTTGGTAACCTGCCTGAGCGGGACTGTTTTTGATGTGGTTGTTGACCTGCGTGTGGGATCTCCCAGCTATTTGAAGCATTTTGGAGTGGAGCTGACGGCAGAGAAAGGGAACCTGGTTTTTATTCCCGGGGGCCTGGCACACGGATTTTGTTCCCTTAGCCGGGAAGCTCTTGTATTATATATGTGTTCTGAGGTCTATTCCCCGGAACACGATACAGGATTGAGATGGGATTCTGCCGGGATTCAATGGCCTGTCAGGGAGCCCGTTGTATCTGATAAGGATAACGGTCTTCTTCCGCTGGATCAATTTGAGTCCCCGTTTAAATATTAATATAAACCTGTTTATCATGATAATCGTTGACACAAAACTGGAACAGAGACAAAAGGAGAACAAACCCATCAGGGCCGGGTTTGTCGGTGCGGGCATGATGTCGAAGGCCATTCTGAACCTGATCGAGAGGAACATCCCGGGTATGCGAGTTGCAGCCATATCCAACCGGACCATAAGCAAAGCTAAGGAGATATATGAGTTTTCGGGGGTGAGTGACGTAAAAATGGTCGACTCGGTCAGGGCTCTTGATAATGTGGTGAACAGTGGAAAATATGCCATTACGGATGACTATTCCCTTTTATGTGAAAGTAAAACCATCGACGTAGTGGTGGACATTACAGGACATGTGCAGTTTGGAGCGGAGTTGCTGCTGGCTGCCTTTAAGCACGGTAAGGATATTGTCACTTTCAATGCCGAGATCGATTCCACGCTGGGTCCCATACTGAGTGTTTATGCCGAAAAGGCTGGAGTCATATATAGTGGAAGTGACGGGGATCAGCCGGGTGTGACCATGAATCTTTACAGGTTTGTAAAAGGTCTGGGCCTTACCCCAATGCTGGCAGGGAACATCAAGGGACTGCAGGATCCTTACAGGAATCCCACCACACAGGAAGAATTTGCCAGATACTGGGGAATGGGCCCCGAAAAAGCCACCAGTTTTGCCGATGGAACCAAAATGAATATGGAACAGGCCTGCG
>CAZIAU010000602.1:0-2647 GCA_964536755.1 uncultured Bacteroides sp.
GTCGACATCCTTATTTCAGAAGCATCATGAAGGAACTGTGCATACTTGATTTTTCCCCTGTATCCTTCCAGGGTAAGACTCTTTAACGGGTAGTCCAGCAGGTGAATATATAGCCTGTGCGTATCCGGATTGTATGTGAGCAGGCAATTATCGGGTACATGAAATGATTCCGGTGCCTGGGTACAACCATAAATAGAGCGGTTGTTATATTTCATCCATTTTCCCATTGCATTCAGGGCATTCTCTGCCCGGTAGTCGATTGTTCCCCTTCCTGTGGGTCCCACGTTGAGCAACAGGTTCCCTCCCTTGCTTACAGATTCGATAAGCAGCACAAGCAGTTGCTTTGTATCCTTCCATGTGTATTCATCGCGGTAATAGCCCCATGAACCGGAAAAGGTCTGGCAGGTTTCCCACGGGATCTTCTTTCCATCGACGGTTGGCCATGCAGGGACCTTGAACTGCTCGGGGGTAGTGAAATCCCAGCCTCCCTGGTAGTCTCTCAGATCGGCCCGGTCATTGACGATGATTTCAGGCTGCAGTTCCCTCACCATTTTCATTAACTCCACCGATCCCCAGTCATCACGGCCCTTGCCGAATTTTCCCGGGAAAGAAAAGTCTAGCCAGAGAATGTCGATCTTCCCGTAATTGGTTAGGATCTCCCGTACCTGGTTCTTCAGGTACTCCCTGTATATACTCATATCCCTTCCTTTGTTGAGCTCATCATACTCTTCCTGGGTATCGACTCTTTGAGGATGTACCCTGTCGATTGTATAATCCGGATGATGCCAGTCAATGAGCGAATAGTAAAATCCGATCTTGAGACCTTCGGCCCTGAAAGCATCGACCCACTCCCTGAGGACGTCCTTTCCGTAAGGGGTATTGGTAGCCTTGTAATCTGTATATCTGGAGTCAAACAGGGTAAAACCTTCGTGGTGCTTGGAGGTGATCACCGCATACTTCATCCCTGCATTTTTGGCCATTCTGGCCCATTCGGAAGGATCGTAGAGATCGGGATCGAAGTTGTCAAAATACTTCTGGTATTCATCATCCGGTATCCGTTCATAATTTTTCACCCATTCATGGCGGCCGGCCAGGGCATAGGTCCCCCAGTGGATAAACATGCCGAACCGGTCGTGCTGCCACCATTCCAACCGGTTGGCCTTTTCCTCCTCAGTTTCATCCCAGATCTTCTTCTGTGCAAAAGATGACTGACAGATCAATACTGTTAACAAGAGTGATACTATTCTATTCATGATTAAAATATTTAAAGCTTTTAATACCTTTAAAATATAAAATTATTCTTGTTTCGCCATGTCTTCTAAAAGTTTTCCAGCACTTCTTTCTCTCACCCTGATTATTTGTTCTTCAGCAGTCCTGTCCCAATCCCCCTCAATAGACCTGAAGATCGAACAGGTCACATCGGGCTCAAAACACCATTTCTTTGGTTATATAGGACAGTGCCGGACGATCCCCTGGAATGCTTCCGGCCGGTATATACTGGGACTGGAGATTGACAGGATCGACCGAATGCCCGAACCGGAAGAGGCTGCCACCATAATCCTGATCGATACCCGTGACCAAAACAGGATCATTCGGGTTGACAAAACCCATGCCTGGAATCCGCAGCAGGGAACCATGTTCTACTGGAACCCGCTGGCACCGGAAACTCAGTTTTTCTTCAATGACAGGGATGTGGAGTCGGGCAAAGTCTTCACCGTTATATATGATCTCGAGCAGAACAAAAGGATACGGGAATACTGTTACGATGACACTCCCATTGGCAACGGAGGAGTTGCTGCAGATGGATCGGCCTGGCTGGGGATCAATTACGGCCGGCTGGCCCGGTTGCGCCTGGTAACCGGCTACCCCGGGGCGCTTGACTGGTCAGAAAACGAAACCGCCCCGGAGGATGACGGGATCTTTCTTGTGGACATCAAGACCGGCAAGAAGCGCCTGCTGGTTTCCTACCGTCAGCTGGAGGAGAAGCTCAAAGAGCTCAAACCGGAGATGGAAATCAGCGGACTGTTCATCAACCATACCCTCTGGAACCGGGATTCCGACCGTGTCTATTTCTTCGTTAGGTCCGGGTGGGATAACCATCCCGGTGAAAGAATCAATATGCCGTGCTCCATTTACTCCGACGGGACGGGACTTACCCTGCATGAAATCCATATCGGCGGGCATCCCGAATGGGCCGAGGGTAACCTTTTAATCGGGAGCTATAATAGTGGCGCAGATGGAAAAGCCAGACAGATTTTCTACAATGTGGACTCCAAAGAAATAGTGGGGCAGCTGGGCAGTTCCGAAATGTTTCCAAAGCCCGGAGGTGATGTCTCCCTCTCTCCCGATGGCAATTGGTTTGTCAACGGGTATAGCAGGTCATCAAAGAATTATTACGCCGTATACAACCGGAAAACCGGGGCATTCGGACGCAGTGAAGGCATAGACAAAGGATCATACAGCGGTGACATCCGCATTGATCCGGCCCCACGCTGGAACAGGACAAACGACGCGATCCTTGTGCCAGGTCTCGCCGTGAACAAAACCCGGCAGATGTTTATGATCCGGATTACGAATAAATAGAGTATAGAGCCTATTTCTCTTTGTAGGGTGCTACTGTTTCGTCCAGGGGCATCCCAAGATCCTC
>CAZIAU010000603.1:0-2637 GCA_964536755.1 uncultured Bacteroides sp.
TTACAGTCCCAGCGGGGCATGAATCTCCCCCCCGATAACATGAAACAGAGAGATATGGTGATTATCTTTTTATTAAAATTCATGTTATCTTTTTTTAAAAAGCCACATAAGTGGTTTTACGTAGTCTGCACCCGTGCTTAAGGATACACTGTCAACACCTGATCTAGTGAAGATCTCATTCATTATTTCAACGTGACTTTTCCACTTCATGGCATAACTTTCCCTGATCTTTCGCTTGGAGGTATCGATCCATCGTTCGCGGCCTGTTTCTGCATCCTCTACCCTTATCAGACCCACTGCCGGAAGTTCGGTTTCTCTTCGATCATAAATATGTAATGCCACCACATCATGCTTATTATTAGCTACCTGAAGTGAACGTGCATATCCCTTATCCCTGAAGTCGGAAATAAGGAAGGCCGTGCAACGTTTCTTTATGGCGTTGGTCAGAAATCTCAGGCTTTCAGAAATGTCAGTTCCGGTATTCACAGGCTTAAATTCCAGCAGTTCACGAATGATACGCAGTATGTGTTTGCGCCCTTTCTGGGGTGGAATAAATTTCTCCACACGGTCACTGAAAAAGATGACCCCGATTTTATCATTGTTTTCAATAGCTGAAAATGAAAGTACTGCTGAAATTTCTGTGATCAGGTCTCGTTTGAGTTGTTGCTCGGTCCCAAAATCCCCCGAGGCACTCAAATCAATCAGCAACATCACAGTAAGCTCCCGTTCCTCTTCAAAAACCTTTACATATGGATGGTTGAACCTTGCGGTCACATTCCAGTCAATGCTTCTGATATCATCACCATACTGGTATTCCCGGACTTCAGAAAATGTCATTCCACGTCCCTTGAAGGCACTGTGGTATTCCCCGGCAAAGATCTGCCTGGTCAGACCCCGGGTCTTGATTTCGATTTTTCTGACTTTCTTTAGGAGATCCTTTGTTTCCACCACCTTTTTATCAACTATTTCTGTTTTGCCTGACTCTTCCAGGTTTCACGTATTGTGAAATACCATTCCTGTTTGATCAGGTCAACCTCGACGGTTTTACCGTCCTGGACGAATTGCCATTCTGATTCTCCGACTTTTTCGTAGGTTTCACTCAATTTCTCAACAATTTCATTGTACTCAGAGTAATCACAGACAAGCTTGGAGGTTTTACAGATATCGTTGTCATCAAAATAGAGGATCCAGGTTTGTGTCTTGATCCCGTTAACATATTTCAGGTAGTTAAAACGCTGTTTGACAACCGAATTATCTATTCTGAATTGCCTGTGATCGGATTTGACAATAGCTGCCACTTCCTCTTTCGGAAGGCCAACCATTGATTGCGCACTTATAATGGTGCCAAGTACTAAAAAAGCTCCCGATATGACGATTCTGAATTTCATATATGTCTAGGGCACTTCCACATTATTCAGTATTTCTGAAATTATATCCTCAGAAGTAATATTTTCGGCTTCAGCCTCATAGGTTAAGCCGATTCTGTGTCTCATTACATCGTGACATATAGCTCTTACATCTTCAGGCACCACGTAACCTCTTCTTTTAATAAAAGCATATGTTTTTGCTGCCTTTGCCAGGTTAATGCTCGCCCTTGGTGAGCCACCATACTGTATCAAAGGCACAAACTGTGCCAGACCTGCCAGATCCGGTTTTCTTGTTGCAAAAACAATATCAAGGATATAATTTTCTATTTTTTCATCGAGGTAAACATCTTTTACCAGCTCCCGCGCTTTCATTATATCCGACGGTTTCAGGATCGTGGTTGCACTTGGAAACTCTTTACCAAGATTTTCCCTCATGATAAGTTTTTCCTCGTCCCTGCTGGGATAGTTTACCAGAACCTTCAGCATGAATCTGTCCACCTGGGCTTCAGGTAATGGATATGTTCCCTCCTGTTCAATAGGGTTCTGTGTAGCCAGTACAAGGAAGGGACGCTCCAACTTATAGGTTTCCTCGCCAATAGTCACCTGTTTTTCCTGCATGGCTTCCAGAAGTGCGCTCTGAACCTTTGCTGGTGAGCGGTTGATTTCATCGGCAAGGATCAGGTTAGCAAAAATGGGCCCCTTTTTCACAATGAATTCTTCTTTTTTCTGGCTGTAAATCATTGTGCCAATCAGATCTGCGGGTAACAGATCGGGTGTGAACTGTATCCTGCTGAACCTGGCATCAATAGTCTGTGAAAGTGTTGTTATTGCAAGGGTTTTTGCGAGTCCCGGCACACCTTCAAGCAATATATGCCCGTCCGATAACAGACCTATCAGAAGCCGCTCCACCAGATTTTTCTGTCCCACAATGACCTTCTGGATCTCCAGTGTGATCAAATCCACGAACTCACTGTCATTTTTTATCCTTTCATTGAGTTCTTTGATATTTATTTCCTGACTCATACAAGAACTTTTTAATTAGTAATCATCTCATTAAGATTTACATCCAAACGGTGAACAAAAATAGGAGTGAAAAGAGTAATAGAGAGATATTGGGGGTTAAAAAATGTTAAGAAATAGGTAATTTTGGTTTTTTAACACCGTTTAATGCCAAGGTACTTCATACAGTTAGCCTTTGATGGCACAGATTATCACGGATGGCAGGCTCAGCCCAACGGGGCAACTGTACAGCAGAGACTAGAGCAGGTCC
>CAZIAU010000604.1:0-2619 GCA_964536755.1 uncultured Bacteroides sp.
CAGGTTCAAATTGTTCACATGTAGGGATAATAAGTACAGACACAATGAAAATGACAGCAGTCAGAATCAGATTCTTGAGCCGACAATATTTAACTCTCCACGTCATCATTATATTTTCTCAATAATCCTTTGCTTTTAGAAACGATATACAAATTCCACAACAGGAATTTTAAATACCGGATCTATCCCGGGTCCAACTGACAACCCCTGATTTCCACTTTTATTCATATCCTTCTTCAGATCTGAAGTTCCGATTATCGTCCACACAAAATCGATAGTCCAGATTCCTATAGCTGTATACGCAAGCATTTCTGAGAAGTTATCCTGCCGGGTTGATTTTTTTAAAAACCGGGCGGCCTCATCCGGCTCATAAGCCGCAAGAAATTCATCATTATAAGTATGAATTGCCTTTTGATTCAAATAAATCGATCCGGCGATAGATCCATATCCTGCGACACCCTTTATCCAGTGTGGTTTCCCGGTGGTACGTGTTAACCCGAGTCCGGGTACAGCAACAGATTGAAAGATAATTCCGGTCCTGTTAAAATTATGACTGTTTTCATAAACAGTAGCGGTATTGTCCGGTTCATAAGTTCCCGGACCGCTTTTCAGATAAAATTTATTTCTTATTGAGGCTGATATCCAGGGAGTTTGTAAATTATCTGAACCTTTAGAAACCTCGCTTCTGACATTTTTAAAGAGTTTTCTGATTTGGACGTTTGGAATTCTCATATTTTCCACAACGGCATCGGTGAATATACTGGTATCCTCATTTTTATCTAATGATGTATGTCCGGGATCTGTTGCGAAAGCGATTAACATCCCTTTCGGTGCAACCATGGCGGCCAGGCCTTGGCCTTCAACTGACTGATTCCAGCTTTGTTCAAAAGGATTATTACGGCAGGCATCCAGAATCATAATGTTGACATCAGATCCGGAAACATCCATATAGATTAAGGCCCTGTCTGCCCTTATACATACATCTTCAATTACTTGCCCGGGAACAATATCTGCATCAACGGGAATAAGATAGTTATTACCATTTTTTTGAATTCCGTATCCTGAAAAATAGAATAACCCGACGTCATATCTCTTCATTTTTGATCCGAAATCGTTGATGGCGGCTAACATTTCATCATGATTCAGGTTATAATAGTCAAGTACCTCAAAGCCTGACTGTCTCAGGACAGTCCTCATGGAATAGGCATCATTGATCGGGGCGCGCAGTGCTCCAGCCCTTTCATATGCACTGTTTCCTATAACAAGAGCCAGTCTTCTCTCCTGGGAGAAAACTGTTGCTACAATTGCGGACAGACAAAAAATGCACAATACCTTGCGCATATGATTTTTTTGAAATTGGAACGTTAAGGTACTAAGTGTTAGTAAGATTTCAAAACCAGGCGTTCCTATTTTGATATTTTTCAGAGATTTATAAATTGGAAATTTTCAGTTTTATCTAAAAAAAATCAATACGTTTATTCTCCAAACAGAGCTGCTAACTTGTTGTATTATTCTAAGACTGATTCTCATGTGGAAAACAGTGCTTTTTCTTATGATCACCATCATTGTAGTGCCATTTATAGCCTTCTGGTACGATGAACCTCTGGATCCATTGCAGAAATCTGTACTGGCAGAACTTGTGATTGTATATCTCATTACTGCCGCACTTTGCTTCAGTGTAAGTACGCTGAGTAATAATTACAGCCAGGTGGATAAGCTTTGGAGCATTTTACCGGTGATATATACCTGGATAATTTCTTTCAGAGCCGGACCCGATCCGAGGTTGTTCATGATGGCCATACTGGTTTCAGCCTGGGGGATCAGGTTAACTTATAATTTTTCCAGGAGGGGAGGATACTCCCTGAAATTCTGGTCAGGGGAAGAGGATTACCGGTGGCAGGTACTGAGGAGCCGGCCTGAATTTGCTGCAAAATGGAGATGGGTATCATTTAACCTGCTGTTTATTTCATTGTATCAGATGGGCCTTATATTGCTGATCACCCTTCCTGCCCTGAAAAGCATGGGAGGCAGGCCACTTTCATGGGTTGACTATTCTCTGGCCGGCCTCATATTACTGCTGATTACAGCAGAAACCATAGCCGATCAGCAACAATGGAATTATCAAAAAGAGAAAAGGAAGCTTCAGGGGAAAGGGCTCCCGTTGACGGGCCCTTACAAAAAGGGTTTTACTGATTCGGGATTATGGGCAATGGTGCGTCACCCAAATTATTCGGCCGAACAGGCGATCTGGATCGTTTTCTATTTCTTCAGTGTTTCGGCCACAGGCTTCTGGTTGAACTGGTCCGTAATAGGAGCCATCCTCCTGGTACTGTTATTCTGGGGAAGCAGTAATTTCAGCGAATCCATTTCTTCCGGAAGGTACCCCGGATATGCAGAGTATAAAAGGAAGACTCCCAGGTTTATTCCTTTTGTGCGTTGGTGATCACGTCTTGTTTATTAATTTTACCTGAATAATTAAGGAAAGTACTTTCCAGGAAACGGATCTTAATACCCCGACATGCTGAACAGGATCATTCATCTGAGCATAAAGCATAAGCTCATTACTCTTTTGATGACACTATTTGTTGTTGGATGTGGCGTTTTTTCCATTCTTCATAT
>CAZIAU010000605.1:0-2616 GCA_964536755.1 uncultured Bacteroides sp.
ATCGGTGACTGGACAGTGGAGACTATCTACAGCGGATTGTCCCTGGCAAGAGTTCCTCCTCCCACATGGTAAACCGTGGAGGACGGCAGGGAACGGATCCTGTACCCCATCTTTTTTAATCTCCAGCAAAGATCTATCTCCTCCATATGGGCAAAAAACTTATCATCCAGCCCCCCGGCCTGTTCATAAAGGTCCGACCTTATCATGAGGCAGGCTCCCGAACCCCAGAAAACATCGGCAGGATCGTTATATTGTCCCCTGTCCTCCTCCAGGTGATCAAAGATCCTTCCCCGGCAGAACGGATAGCCGTACCTGTCTATGAAACCCCCTGCTGCTCCGGCATACTCAAATTTCTGCCTGTTATTAAAGTCCAGTATTTTTGGTGTGCAGGCTGCTGTATTTTCCTCTTTCTCCATATAATCCAGGAGGGGTGTGAGCCAGCCCGCGGTGACCTCGATATCGGAGTTAAGAAGGAGGAAATATTTTGAATCAATCTCCTGAAAGGCCCGGTTGTATCCACCGCTGAATCCGCAGTTTTCCTCAATCCTGATAATCCTGAGTCCGGGGTACTCTTTTTCCAGGAACCTGACCGAATCATCTGTTGAGGCATTGTCCGCAATGATTATTTCCGCTCCGGGAACATCGCTGTACATAAGCAGCGCGGGTAAGAATCGTTCCAGGAACTCCTTCCCGTTCCAGTTCAGGATGACTATGGAAACCAGTTTCATCCGGACAACATATGTTTCCTGATAACCTCCAGAAATTCAGTATAACAATTACTGTTTGAACAGATGATATTCTGACTGAACAGAGGAGTGTTATGACCCTCGAAGTCGGAAACAACACCACCCGCCTCTTTAACAAGGAGTATTCCGGCAGCAATATCCCAGGGATTGAGTCCGTATTCATAAAATCCTTCAAATCTGCCACATGCCACATAGGCTATATCGGTAGCAGCAGATCCCAGGCGCCTCAAACCGTGCGAATTTCTCATAAAGTACTCCACACTTTCCATGAACTGAGGCATATATTTAAAATTTGTATAGGGAAATCCGGTAGCGATCAATCCATCCTCAACTGAAGATACGGTACTCACATGAACGGGATCTCCGTTGAGCCAGGCACCGCCATCTTTCCAGGCATAGAAATATTCATCCAGACCAAATTCATATACTATTCCGGCAACGACTTCATCATTTTCGATGAGCCCCACACTGATGGCAAACGGAACGAGGCCATGAATGAAATTGGTGGTGCCATCCACCGGATCGATCACCCAGTTATAGAGCTCCCCTTTTCTGTCGCTGGTCCCCTCCTCGGCAATGAATCCTGCTTCGGGCATTACCTTCAGAAGGCCTTTTACCAGGATCTGTTCGGCCTCCTTGTCGACCTCGGTTACGAAGTTATGCCTGCCCTTCTTTTCAATGTTCAGGCTGCTTCTGTTATTGTGTTTTTCACGAATATATGCAGATGCTTCTTTGACCACCTCCATGGCACTGTAACAAATTTCCTTGTAATTCATCAACGTGGTAATTTGGCTGCAAAGTAAGTCAAAATATCAATACCCTAGCGCTTTAAGCAGGTCAGCCACCACAAAAGTACTTCCTCCGGTGAAGATCAGATCAGCGTCATCTGCGTCTCTCTCAGCTGCTTTGTATGCCTCTTCCACCGATGGGAAAGCTTTTCCCCGGAGACCGGTTTTTCCGGCTTCAATGCAGAGTTGTTCAGCATCCATGGACCTGGGCACATCTGCACGGGTGAAATAGTAAGATGCACCGGCCGGGAACAGCGGCAGGATGGAAGTGAGGTCTTTATCACCGGACATACCCCATACCACGTGCAGTTTCCTGTACGGGACCTGGCGGACCTGGGCGAATACTCTTTCGATGCCTGCACGGTTGTGGGCATTATCACATATACTCCTCGGATTTGAGCCTATAGTCTGCCATCTTCCCATGATCCCCGTATTAGCAGTTACAGAGGAAAGACCTGTTTTAACAGACTCTCCGGGCAGGGTCCATCCACGCTTCCTCATCTGATCCACGGCTGAAAGCGTGGTGATCACATTTTCCTGCTGGTACTCCCCGGTCAGATCGCAGCTGAACGTTTCCTTAATTCCCGTTTCATTATCCCGGATCCTCATTAACGATATTCCCTGCCTGTCGAAAGTACTGAATAATGATTTGTAACGGTTGTATGCCAGGGTAACCGGCGCGTTCTTTTCCCTGGCAGCTTCGAGGAAATAAGCTTCGGTCTCACTGTCAGCCTGCCCGATCACCAGGGGAACCCCTTTTTTAATTATACCGGCTTTTTCCCTGGCAATGGAAAGAATATCCGGTCCCAGGAACTCAGTATGGTCCAGCGAGATATTGGTAATAATAGTGAGTTCGGGGGTGATTATGTTAGTGGAATCCAGTCTTCCTCCCATTCCGGTCTCCACAACAGCCATCTCCACCTTTTGCCGGGCAAAATAATCAAAGGCCATGGCCACGGTCATTTCGAAAAATGAAGGAGCGATCTCCTTTATGACAGGCTGATGATCATTAACAAACCCGGTTACTTCCTGCTCCGGGACTGGTTCGCCATTAATCCGGATGCGTTCCCTGAAATCAAGGA
>CAZIAU010000606.1:0-2614 GCA_964536755.1 uncultured Bacteroides sp.
CGGGGTAAATGTAATATTTCGTCATTGGCACATCATTATCTGAAGCTATGTTAATAAGAATCGGGAATTCAGTATGATCTGAGGTGCCTGAAACCATAGTTGCATCAATGGTGATCTCCTTCCTGTAACAGTATCCGTCCAACCATGATTGTCCATCCAGGTCAGGTAAAAGAAAAAGAGTTAATAAAAGGGAGAGAAGAAGAGATCTCCGAAATATCTTATTTCGGGATTTTGAACCGGAAAATTCGGGATATAGTTCGCCTCTGCCTGAGGCGGCTGGCGAAATAGTGCAGATAGTATTTTCGTTTCCCAAAAAGATGGAGATCACCAGGTTAATAAAAATTACATCCAGGTCCACACAGGGACCCGGATTGACTCTACTCGCAGCAAGCCGCGAGGATCATCGATGAATTGCTTATTTCTATTGTGCTCGCAAACCCTGTCGGGGTTTGCACTCGCATAATTGAATGAAAACAATACGATTAATTTAAGACCCACTTCGTTTGAGTTTCGTTGCTTATACGCAATATATATGCGTATGTTTCCCGAATCTAAAAAAATTAAACGGGTTATCCTTATTCCTAATTGTGGAAAAAATCATGCAGTACTTCCAGGGAACGGATATCTCCCATCCCTGAAATATGATGTTTGTAATATCGGATCAGGCAATCCAGGACAATCTTTCTCTGGGAGCTATTCAGTCCGGACCCCGTTATTCCCTGGTAATCATTTCCTAAATATCTGTTCCACAAACTACTTGATATTTCATCAAGGTGAATCTCAGGATCGCTGATAATTGATTTGAACTGACCGCTTTCCAGATCGAAGAACTTATTGCCATTTCCAAAATTATTTTGTGGATAAAATCCCAGGTACCTTGAGAGCTGGAACAGGAAAACAATGTGGAAATCAGGAGAAGCTTCTTCAAGTGCATCCATATACTCAATAGTACTCAGAAGAAATTGAGCCATTACCGGATTGGGTTCCTCTTCTTTCACTACCCTGAATAATAGTTCGGCCATAAAAATAGCCTGTGTCCTTTTTGTGATGTCATAGGGTATAGAATTTAACGGAGTTGACCTGTTTACTTCCTTCACAAGCTGTATTTCCCTGGTGACTTTATGATAGACTTCAAAATCGAGGATAAAGAGCGGTTGAAAAAGGTTTGAACGGCTCTGTTTACGGCTGTTCCTTACACCTTTCGCCATGTAGGTCTGCCGTCCGAATTGTTCCGTATAGCAATGGAGAACCAGACTTGATTCCCCGTACCGGGTGGTATGCAACACAATACCCCTCGTTCTGCGAATCATAGTTAATGAATGAACAACAATTTGGTCACATGGGAGAGATTTCCATCGGGATCAGACAGGAAGATCATATAAACCCCTGTGGCGACCCTCTCTCCCCTGAAATTTGTACCATCCCAAATGGCTTGTCCCCCGAAAGATTCCATTTCATAGACCAGGTTCCCTCCCATATCCATAATCTTAACCGTAGTGTTTTCAATAAGCCCTTTTATGGCCACCGGCCCGTCATATGTTTCCCTTACGGGGTTCGGATATACTACAACATTGTCATAAAGGGCCGATCCTTCCATAGCATTCCCAAGATAGGATATTATTCCCTTGTCAGTACCGAAAAATACCTCTCCCGATACCCCATTGATACATATATCTATGATATTATCTGAAAGAAGCGGACTGTTACTGGCATTGAACTGTTTAAACTGTTCCTGGCCATCCTCCGAAACCAGATAGACTCCCCCTCCTTCTGTTCCGATCCATTTCCTGTTAGCCCCGTCCACTTCAATGGAAGTTACAACCTGTGCTGCCAGCAGAGGATCAGCATTAAATGTGCCGTCATTCCTGGGTATGAGAATTTCATGCGCATATAGCGATCCCTCACTGAAGAGGCTGTAGGGACTGTATAGCACCAGGATACCCTGATTGGTTCCCAGCCACAGATTTCCGTTATGGTCTTCGGCAAAAGACCTGACGTCATTGGTAATTACTTTTCCGTATTCATCCACAACACTGAACAGTTCATATATGTCGTCGGAAGTATCATCAAGAGTACCGTTATCGTCCATGGCAAACAGACCATTGCCCCTGGGTATAATAACCCACTTGTGGCCGCTCTGTGTCACAAGGATCCTTCCCAGGGCTCCGTAGCCGGTGATCAGGTTATCAGCACGGAAGCTTTTCCATGTACCATCTGATTTGAGCACAGAAATGGGTTCGGACACTCCGGTGTTGGTCATCCACAGATTACCGAGAGCGTCATAAGCGACACCCCCGATCCTCACATAATTTCCACCCGCTATAATGCTCTGCAGCGTACTGTTAGCTTCTGTATAACGTATATTATCCATATCCTGCCTGAACTCCAGCAGGCCATATCCCCACGATCCTGCAAATAGATGGTCCGGATCGGCCGGATCCACGGCAAGAGAAACCAGGTCACGTTCATTTGCGGCAGTCTGATCCGACCATTGTTCATCTCTGAATGTTTCCAGCTTTGCTGATATCCAAAGGTTATCCCACGAGAGCGTTACGCCCCCCTGTACTGCATAAGTGACGTTTCCGGAACTGGCCATATCATATACAGTGGACGA
>CAZIAU010000607.1:0-2614 GCA_964536755.1 uncultured Bacteroides sp.
TTTCCAGAAGCCTTGCGGAAAGAGATGGAAGAGAGGGAGGATTTCAGATCCTCTATGATGCGCTCTCCTCTGACTTTCTCTACCCTGATCCCTATAACCTGGTCATTTTCCCGGATAATCACGATATGAGCAGGTTCTATATGCAGGTGGGAATGGATCAAGATCTTTATAAATTGGGAATCACCTTTATCCTGACCACCCGAGGGATTCCGCAACTGTTTTATGGCAGTGAAGTCTTAATGACACATACTGAAAGCAATGATCCTGGCTATATCAGGAAAGATTTTCCTGGCGGCTGGAGAGGGGACCCGAAAAATGCTTTTACAGGGGAGAACCTGAGCAAAGATGAGAAGGAAATGCAGGATTTTTTCAGAAACCTGATCCACTGGAGAAAAGAACATCCTGTTTTACATTCCGGTAAATTAGTTCACTATGTTCCTGAAAAAGGTGTATATGTCTTTGGCCGCTACAATGACAAAGAAACTGTGATGGTACTTCTCAATCAGAATCCGCAAAATGTGATTCTTAAACTCGACAGGTACTTTGAATTAATAGGTGAATATACCAGAGGGAAGGATATTTTCAGCCATCAGTATTATGAACTTTCAGAAGAGATAGAGGTACCGGCTCAGACACCGTTTGTCCTTGAGTTGAAAAAATAGACCTAAATCATTCAAATAGCAGTCGGCCTGGAGAGGTGTATTCTGATTCGAAAATCAAGCACATAATGTTCTACCCCGCAAGTGGAAGAAAATGAAGAAAGGGGACAGGCTTGATATATACTGTATCAAACAAAAGAAAAACTTGAGGTTATTTCTTCCTTTCTGCTATAAATTTTATAAGTCCATCAGGAGTTGAGGCAGTACCTTCCATGGACTCCTCACCGACAATTCCTTTGATAGAGATGGGTTCGCCTTCGATATAAACCTTGAAGAAAATCTCGTTGTTCTCATATTTTACCCCGTTAGCTTTAATTTCATAGTTCTCGCCGAAGACAATCTTGGCTACAAATTCCTCTCCATTTTGTTGGATGATCATATCACCGGTATTATACTCAACGGGTGCCTCATTCGCGAAAAAGGTCCAGCTGCCCGTGGGAACAAGCTGCTGTTGGGCGGATGCGGCCGAATTAACTGAAACAATTAATGCAACGATCACAAGGAATTTTAAAGTCCTCATAGTTTTGATTTTTAGTCCATCTCTAACCTATACCCTACCCATTTCTAAAATACTCTCCGGCCAGGGTGAATTGCTCCAAGATAATATTTTTATAGTTTCATTGGCAAAAAAGAATATCTTTAGAGCCCATGAAGACCTATCCCCCCTACCGTTTTGTGATCCTGGCTATATTCATGCTGATCACTGTGGCCATACAGATCCAGTGGCTTACACATGCCGCCGTAGCCCGTCCGGCGGAACTGTTCTATTCAGGGCAATTCGATCCCGCCTCCATCATGAATATTGATTTCCTGGCAATGGTTTATATGGTAGTATATCTGATAATGAGTTTTCCCGCCTCCTATGTTATTGATACATACGGAGTAAAAACAGGCCTCTATATAGGATCCCTGTTGCTGGGATTTTTCAGCCTGCTTAAAGCCCTCCTGGCAACGAGTTTTACCGGAGTTGTAGTTGCTCAAACCGGACTGGCCATTGCCCAGCCCTTCATTCTAAATGCTGTAACAGCTGTAACTGCCCGCTGGTTCCCCCTTTCAGAAAGGGGTATGGCAGCCGGCCTGCTTGCTCTTGCCATGTATATCGGAATTATTATTTCCATGCTGGTCACCCCGATGCTTATCGTTACAGACCCTGACCTGGCAGATTATGGAACCGGCTTTGAAAGAATGTTATGGATATACGGGATCATCAGTATGGTATCATCCCTGCTAATCCTTCTCTTTATGAAGGAGCAACCAGAAGGTGTAACTGTCGGTACAGAAGAGAGATTTGCCTTTTTTAAAGGTATAAGGCACATTATTTTTAACCGGGATATGATCCTCATGCTGTTCCTTTTCCTTATCGGACTTGGTATTTTCAATGCCATCAGTTCCATGACAGATTCAATTGCAGAACATGTGGGAGTGGAGGATTCTGACGGACTCATCGGAGGATTGATGCTCATCGGGGGAATTATCGGGGCTGTAATTCTGCCGACCCTGTCTGACAGGCTCAGAAAGAGAAAGCTTTTTATGGTAATATGCATTATCGGGATGGTACCGGCAGTATTTGGTATGGCATTTCCAGATTACCTGGCCCAGGGTGTGGAAGCCATATACCGGATTACACTTATCGCCTCCTTCATGCTCGGTTTTTTTGTTATGAGTGCCGGCCCCATCGGGTTCCAGTACGCCGCAGAGGTAAGTTATCCTGCCCGTGAATCAACTTCGCAGGGTCTGCTGCTCTGGGCAGGTCAACTGACAGGGATGATCTTCGTGGCAGGAATGAGTGTGGATAACAACCTCTTCCTCGGGTCTTTTATGACTTCATTCGCAGTCATGAGCATCCTGGCACTGGTGGCTGTCCTGCTACTGCGTGAGAGCCCCATGATCATTGCAGGAAATTCAGCGAAATAACCAGGCTCAGCTGCGGGTAATATCCGGTTCTCTTTTTTGGT
>CAZIAU010000608.1:0-2608 GCA_964536755.1 uncultured Bacteroides sp.
CAGAAGAAGAGTGACATTACCGGAACAGTGGCGTCTCTGGGTCAGGAGCGGCTGGAAATGGTACCCAATCTCGATATTGCCCAGGCAATCCAGGGGGCTATTCCGGGAGTAATGGTTATGACAACATCAGCGGGTGCTGTTCCCGATGAAGTAATACTGGTCAGGGGCCGGAATTCCATAGCTGCCAGCAATACCCCCCTGATCGTTGTCGACGGGATACCCTACAATGGTCAGATCAGTGATATTAATCCAAATGATGTGCAATCCATTGAGATCCTAAAGGATGCATCAGCAGCCGCAATTTACGGTTCAAGGGGATCAAACGGGGTAATCCTGGTCACTACCAACAGGGGCAGCCTTGGTAAACAGACCATCAGTTATGACGGTAAATTTGGCATTCAGAATTATGTGAATTTACCCGAGGTTTTAAACGGTGAGGATTTCTACAAGTTTAAAGAGTTACGTGGCCCTCAGTGGATAACAGAGGAGGAAACGGAAATATATGAGGCAGGTACCTGGGTAAACTGGTATGACCTGGCCCTGCGGAAGGGATCCAGTCAGGAGCATACGCTTTCGGTTTCGGGTGGTTTTGGCAAGATAAACTATTATGTTTCCGGAGGATTACTGGATGTAAATGGGCTGGCATTAAATGATCATTATCTCAGGGGCACCAACAGAATAAACCTTGATATCAAGTTTACAGACTGGCTTTCGGTGGGCAGCCGTACTCAGCTTTCTTACAGCGATCAAAGCGGGGTCTCGGCGGATTTCGGTCAGGTATTTCGTGGAAATCCGCTTGGCAAACCCTATGACGAAAACGGCAATCTGACCATCTATCCCTGGGCGGGAAGTGAAGACCGGGTAAATCCCCTTGAGAGTACACTTTGGGATAATATTGATCATACGTATCAGGCCGTGACCAATAATTTTGCTTTGATAGAGGTTCCTTTTATTCAGGGATTAAGTTACAGGCTCAATACGGGTTTGAGATTTGGATACACGGACATGGCCACTTACAGGGGAAGAGAATCTACCACCGGTTATCAGCAGAATGGTAGTTCTGAAACCGAGCGTGAGATATTAAAAAATGCCACAGTTGAAAATATTTTATCCTATGACAGGGAGTTTGGAGCCCATAGGATTTTCGCTACCGCGCTCCTAAGCTTTGAAAAGAATCACTCCAGCGGTGAATATGTGGATGCAAGAGGCTATCCAAACGATTTTTTAAAATGGTATGCAGTTTCACAGGCCGACCTTGTTGAGCCCGGTTATTCTTTTGAGGAAACAAATCTCGTGTCGCAGATGATACGGCTTAATTATTCGTATGACAGCCGTTACCTTCTGACACTGACCAGCCGAAGGGACGGTTTTTCAGGATTTGGAGCGGAGACCAAGTGGGGCCTGTTCCCCTCATTAGCCGCAGGGTGGAATCTGGCCAATGAAGAATTTTTCCCCTGGAAGGATTTATTCAGTGTCTTGAAAATCAGGGCGTCCTATGGATTAAATGGCAATCAGGCTGTGGGGGCTTACCAGGCTATCTCCAGGTTAGGTGAATTAAATACGGTCTTTGGAAGTACTACCTATGCCGGCTATGTACCTTATTTACTGGGACAGGATGAACTTGGCTGGGAATCCTCAAAAACAATTAACCTTGGAGTGGACTTCGGCATTTTGAAAAACCGGATAACCGGAGATATTAATGTTTATAAAACGAACACATCCGATCTGCTTCTCGACCGGAACATATCTCCGGTACACGGACTTACCACCATCACTGAAAATATCGGGGAAACCAAAAACCTGGGATTGGAGCTTAGTCTGCATTCGAGAAATATAGTAACGGGTGATTTTGTATGGTCCACTTCCGGAAATCTGTCACTGGTCAGGAACGAGATCGTGGATCTGTATGGAAACGGCCTCGATGATCTTGCCAGCGAATGGTTTATCGGAGAACCCATACGTGTTCTTTACGGGTATGAATGGCTGGGGACATGGCAACTGGATGAAGCGGATGAAGCTGCCTCTTATAACACACAGCCGGGGTTTGTAAAATTAAGAGATATTGACGGTGACGGAAAACTAACTGCTGATGACAGGACGATCCTTGGCAGCGAAGATCCCAATTTCATATGGGGCATGACCAACTCATTTTCATATAAAAATTTCAGGCTCACTGTTTTTATGCAGGGTATTCATGGTATCACAAAATATAATCCCCTGATGTCGGATCTGGTATCGGAGAATCAGGTACGCCGGAATGTTATCCAGAAAAACTGGTGGACAGAGGAGAATCCCACCAATGAATGGGTCATGAATGATTTTGATGCTGAGTGGATGAGCGGAATTGAAGGAGAATATTATCAGAATGCCGGGTTTGTCAGAATTAAGGATGTTTCCTTATCCTATGATTTTTCCCGGGACCTGATCCAGAAAATTGGCTTGTCCGGATTGCGGCTCTATGCTACCGGGAGAAACCTCTATACGTTTACTGAATGGAAAGGAGGACTGGATCCTGAATTGAGTGATCAGCGAGGGATCCCCATACAAAGGGAAATTATCTTCGGATTGAAAGTTTCGTTTTAACGTATGATGGAGTTAGAAAAGTATT
>CAZIAU010000609.1:0-2608 GCA_964536755.1 uncultured Bacteroides sp.
AAAAGAATGCCCAAAAAAGGCAATAGAATACACTCTGCTACCGACCTCTTAGAATGCACTAAACCCGCTGAAAATAAGCCGGTTTAGTTTTTAGGGGTGGCTTATTGGGTGACAGTAATAGTTGTTATAATCAAAGAATTTCGATAGCGAATAACATCAATTAATCCGAATACCCATCACAAGGATATCGTCGATTTGTTCATATTCTCTTTCATACAAACCGGTAAGGCCCATCCATTCATCGAGCTTACCTTCGAGAATCACCTTCTGGTCAAACATGATTCTGTCCTGAATTTCAAGCAATAATTGCTTAAACCGGGATGACGTAAACCTTTTTCTTCTTTCTCCGCCCAGCTGATCGGTATATCCGTCCGAAAACAGATATAATGTATCATCTTTTTGAAGCGTCAACTCATGGTTAGTAAATGATTTTGCTGCTTCTGAACTGATTCCGATCGGCATCATATCGGCTTTTAACTCGGTCAGTTTACCGTTTCTTATATGGTAGAGCGGATTATGGGCCCCGGCATACTGGAGTGTCTTATGATCATTATCTAAAATACAAAGCGAGATATCCATTCCGTCCCTTGCTTCGCCTACCGCACCAGTTTGTCTCAATGATAATATGACCTGGTCTCTTAATTCGTTTAATATAAGATTGGCCTGTGGGGTATCTTTTATGTTATTGACAATGTCATTCAGTAAGGCACTACCCAGCATGCTCATGAAGGCACCCGGGACTCCGTGTCCGGTGCAGTCGGCAACTGCAATAATGATCTTTTCCTTTTTTTGAGCCAGCCAGTAGAAATCACCGCTTACGATCTGAAGAGGTTTATACAAAATAAAGTGCTTTGGAAGAAGATATCTTAAAACTTCATCAGGCGGGAAAGTAGCTGCTTGAATTCTTTTAGCGTATTCGATGCTATCAGTCATGGCCTCTTTTTGCTCCTGTATCTTTTCTTTTTGTGCCGTCACCTGATTTCTCTGTGCCTCAATCTCATCCCGCTGGGATTCAACTTCCTCTTTTTGTGCCTTAATTTCTTTCGTAGCATTCCTGACCTCATTTACCAATTCTATTTGCCGTTGTTTTAGTCTGGCAGTACGCCAGCGAAAAACGCCAAGTATAAGCAGGAGGGCTGTTATGAAGTAGCCGGTTCTTGCCCACCAGGTGTGCCACCAGGGTGGTTGAATCGTAAAGGTATATTCAAAAGGTTCGCTCCAGGTTTGTGTAGCTCCAATAGCACGAACTTTAAAAGTATAGTTACCAAATGGCAGGCTTCGATAATCTGCCTTGGCTTCTGAAGTGGGTACGCTCCAATGATCATTCAAACCTTCCATTTTATAGCTGTATTTAATCTTATGTGGCGCAGCCCAGTCCATGGCTGAAAAATGAAAAGTAAGATGATTGAGATTGTAGGGTAACTCCAGGTTTATAGGGTAGTTATAAAACCTGGCCACGCCATTGAATTTAATTTCTTGTCCGGCACTCTCATTTAAATTATGGTAATCTATAAACTGCCCGTTAATGTCTATTCGGTTTAACTGCAGTTTCGCAGGAGCCTCAACAGGGATCTTATAATTATTCATATCCAACATTATTACGCCAGAAAGGCTGCCCCACCATATGCGGTTTTTACTATCTGATAATGCACATTCTTGAGAAAACATCATATCTTTCAAGCCATCCTGAGTGCTGTAGCTATAGATTGAAGGGTTCATATCAGGGGCAAACACCAGGCAGCTTAATCCCTCTCGAGTGCCCAGCCATATATTATTTTTACTGTCCTCAAGGATGGAATGAACAACACTATAACTTAACCCCTGATCTTTTGTAAAATGGGTAAATGCATCCCCATTAAACCTGCTCACCCCCTCGCTGCTGGCTAACCAGATATTTCCCAGGTGATCCTCCCGGATGGTTCTGACATCATTGTCACTTAAACCCTCTTTTTCGGTAAAATGCGTAAAGGTCCTGCCATTGTACTTGCTCACTCCATTCTCTGTTCCGAACCAGAGATTGCCGTTGTGATCTTCCATGACGGAATGAACAGCATTATTGATTAGGCCCTCTTTTTCTGTAAAATGGGTAAAGGTTTCGCCATCATACATGCTTACTCCAACGTTTGTTCCGAACCATAGATTTCCACGGTTGTCCTCCAGCATAGAATTGACAGAATTATCACTTAAACCCTCTTTTTCTGTATATCTCGTAAAATTCTCACCATCATACCTGGTTACCCCGCTATCAGGTGTTCCGAACCAGAGATTTCCATCGCGGTCTTCAAAGCTGGACCAAACATTGTCACTGTTCAATCCATCTTTTACGGTATAATGCGAATAATCATCGCCATCATACATGCATATTCCTCCACCATAGGTACCGAACCATATGTTTCCCTGTTTATCCTCGAGAATGGATCTAAATACCTGATTACTAAGACCAGGTACTGCAAAACGGGAAAAAGTTTCTTCATTATGAATGCTCACTCCTCTACTTTGGGCGAACCAAAGGTTTCCATGGCTGTCCTCCACGATGGATCTGACCCTATTGCTGCTTAATCCTTCTTTTTCCGTATAATGCGTAAAGGATTCGCCATCGTATTTCGAT
>CAZIAU010000610.1:0-2606 GCA_964536755.1 uncultured Bacteroides sp.
CCTGACTTTGCTCTGCTGAAATACCTTAAACCGAGAAACCCGGCCGTGACCCCAGGGAACAGATCGAAGTGTTCGAATTCGACCAGGGCGTTTTCACCATTGAGGACCTAAAACCGGGAATGGAGCTTCCGGGGATCGTTACGAATATTACCAGATTCGGGGTCTTTGTTGACGTGGGTGTAAAACAGGATGGACTGGTACATATTTCCCAGCTTGCGGACCGGTTCATAAGGGACCCCAATGATATTGTAAGGATTCATCAGCACGTTAAGGTGAAGGTGCTTGAGGTTGACGTTCCAAGGAAAAGAATACAGCTTTCAATGAAAGGATTCGGGAAACAACCCTGATTACTACCTAACTATCAAAATAATAATTAATTTAGAGTATAAAACTGCACCTGATGAAAACAAGACATGTGGTCATCCAGATCATCCTGGTTGTGCTGACCGTAGAATCATGCAAAACATCCAATAAAATGGAACCACCTATTGCAAAAAAAGATCCGGTGGAATTAACTATCCATGGAGACACGAGAATTGATGACTACTACTGGTTAAGGGAACGGGAGAACCCCGAGGTGATAGCATACCTGGAAGCAGAGAACAGTTACAGGGAATCGGTGATGAAAGGGAGTGATGATCTCCGAAAAAAGCTCTACGATGAAATGATAGGACGGATCAAACAGGACGATGAGAGTGTTCCCTACAAGGAGAATGGATATTACTATTATGTGAGGTATGAGGAAGGTAAGGAGTATCCCATATACTGTAGAAAAAAGGGATCTCTTGAGAATGAGGAGGAGATCATGGCCAATGTAAATGAAATGGCTGAAGGATACTCCTACTACCAGGTAACGGGGATGAACGTTAGTCCCGATAACCGCTTTGTGGCTATGGGTATTGATACACTGAGTCGCAGAAAGTACACCATACATATCAAAGACCTGGCAACAGGTGAGATCCTGGCCGACAGGATACCACTGACCACGGGAAGGGCCTCCTGGGCCAATGATAACAAGACCCTGTTTTATACCCGGAAGGATGACATTACACTGAGAAGCAAGGCAATATTCAGGCATACCATGGGGACGGATGCATCAGACGATGTGATGGTTTTTGACGAAACAGATGATACTTACAGCACAACGGTTTACAAGACCAAGTCGAAAAAGTATATGATTATTGCCAGTTTCAGCACCCTTACCACCGAATACCGCTTTCTTGATGCCGATAATCCAGATGGGGAATTCACTATTGTGCAGCCTCGCGAGAGGGAACTGGAATACAATATCAGCCACTTTGGTGATCATTTCTATATCATAACCAACCTGGATGCCATCAATTTCAGGTTGATGAAGACCCCTGTGGACAAAACCGGAAAAGAAAACTGGGTAGAGGTGATCGGTCACCGGCCTGATGTACTCCTGGAGGGGATCGAGATCTTTGAGGATTACCTGGTGGTGGATGAAAGAAAAGAAGGATTGAACCAGTTGCGTGTGATCCCGTGGGATAACAGCGGTGAACATTATATTGATATGGGTGAGGAGGTTTATACAGCCGGAATTTCGGTAAATGAAGAGTTTGACAGTAAAATGCTCAGGTATATATACTCCTCACTTACTACCCCTAATTCCACTTATGATTATAATATGGCAACCGGGGAAAAAGTCCTGTTAAAGCAGGAGGAGGTGCTTGGAGATGATTTTGATTCTGCAAATTACCAGGCAAAAAGATTGTATGCTACTGCAGACGATGGAAAGAAGATACCAATGAGCATAGTTTACCGGAAGGGGATTGAACTTGACGGAAAGAATCCAACCCTGCTCTACGGATACGGATCCTATGGCCATACCATGGACCCAAGGTTCAGTTCTGCACGGCTTTCCCTGCTTGACCGTGGATTTGTATATGCCATTGCGCATGTGCGTGGTGGAGAGATCTATGGCAGACCATGGTATGAGGATGGAAAGTTATTGCATAAAATGAATACTTTTACCGACTTCAACGATTGTGCGGAGCAACTTATCAGGGAGAGATACACCGACCCTGACCATCTGTTTGCCATGGGGGGGAGTGCAGGCGGATTGCTGATAGGGGCGGTAATAAACCTGCAGCCTGAATTGTATAAAGGTGTCATTGCGCAGGTTCCTTTTGTGGATGTGGTGACGACCATGCTTGATGAAGATATCCCGCTTACAACCAGCGAGTATGACGAGTGGGGAAATCCCAATGAGGAGGAGTATTATCATTATATGCTCAGTTATTCACCTTACGACCAGGTTAAGGCCCAGGATTATCCCAATATACTGGTTACTACAGGGCTGCACGACAGCCAGGTACAATACTGGGAACCGGCCAAATGGGTGGCCAAGCTGAGAGATATGAAGACCGATGACAATCTGCTGCTGATGTATTGCAATATGGATACAGGTCACGGTGGAGCCTCCGGAAGGTTTGAACGGTATAAGGAAACGGCAATGGAATATGCGTTTTTATTGAACCTTGCAGGTATCAATAAATAATTAATAGTTAGGGAGTTAGGTCCCTCCAATAACCATTAAACACTAACACGAGCGAAGCGAGATACTAACACGTGCGAAGCGAAAT
>CAZIAU010000611.1:0-2601 GCA_964536755.1 uncultured Bacteroides sp.
CCAGGAGAGTAATACCGAGGTAGTGATGGGCGTGGGTTATCTGAGCGGTTTTCTGATCTTTTTCTTTATCTTCTTTTTCGGCTCTCAGGTAATGCGCGGAGTGATTGAGGAGAAAACAAGCCGTATTATAGAAGTCATCATAAGCTCGGTAAGACCATTTCAACTGATGATGGGCAAGATTATAGGTGTGGGACTGGTGGGGCTCACCCAGTTTATAATCTGGATGGTTTTATCACTGGTTCTCATTACCGGATTGAAAGCTGCCTTTTTCCCAGAGTTGAACCGCACCCCCACAGAACAGGTGGTGGGTTCGGACCTGTTTGCCGGATCGGGACAGGAGGATAATGGTCAGCCTCCGGCCGATGTTCGATCTGATATGCCACAGGAAGGATCCGATATGGCCGGGAAGATCTTTGCTTCCCTTCGTACCATTAACGCCGGGGTGATGATCGGGTCATTTCTGCTCTATTTCATATTCGGATACCTGCTTTATGCGGCCATGTTTGCCGTGATCGGTTCGGCAGTGGACCAGGAAACGGATACACAGCAACTAATACTTCCCGTGATACTGCCCCTTATTCTCTCCATATATGTAATGCTGAGTGCAATTAACAATCCCGACGGCGCCCTTCCCTTCTGGTTCAGTATTATCCCGTTCACTTCACCCGTCATTATGATGGTCAGGATCCCGTTCGGTGTCCCCTGGTGGCAGGTCGCGCTCTCCTTTTCACTGCTGGTGGGCACATTTATTGGAATGACATGGGTAGCGGGTAAAGCATACCGCACCGGTATCCTAATGTATGGCAAAAAGAACAATTTCCGGGAGATCTGGAAATGGCTGCGCTACAGTCCCTGATTTTTTTCACCATTCCCTTCTCATCATAAGGTTTTCCTTATAACTTTAGACGTTGAGCTTTTTGATCCGGACCTTGAATCCATAATTTTCAGTTAACATGCCAATTGCAATCCTGGATTTTGGTACAAATACATTTAATCTTCTCATCGCTGAGAAAAAAGAGCGAAGTTTCAATATTGTTTATACCGGCAAACAACCTGTGAAGCTCGGGCGCGGAGGGATACAGATGAACCATATCACGCCCGATGCATTTGAGCGGGGATTCGTGGCCATCCATAATCATATGGATATCATTAAGAAGTACAACGTTGATGAGATAAGGGCTTTCGCCACTTCAGCCATCAGGAATGCCAGGAACGGGTCACAGTTTGTGGAAGAGGTTGAGAAGCGTTTTGGATTCCGGGTAAGGGTAATTCCCGGTGAGCGTGAAGCTGAACTGATCTATAAGGGTGTCCGCCAGGCGGTGGCTTTAACAGAGAAGAGGGTGATGATCCTCGATATAGGGGGAGGAAGCAACGAATTCATCATCTGTAATAAGCATGGGATTATCTGGAAGCACAGCTTCGAGCTGGGAATGGCCCGGATCCTTGAGCTTTTCAACCTGTCTGATCCCATTACCCACGAAGAGATCTATGCGCTGGAGGATTACTTCAGGTATGAACTTCGACCCCTTTTCGAGGCAGTGAAGAAAGAGAAACCCCAGATACTGATCGGAGCCTCAGGTTCATTTGATACCTTCTATGCCATTCTGAGGTACCGGTCGGGCATCGTGGATGATGTTAACCACGGCAGGGAAATTGCTCTTGCCGATTTTAAGAAAATCTCCAGGGACCTGGTCCGCTCGACCGTTGAGCAGCGTAGGGAAATGCCCGGTATGGAACCGGTACGCGTGGAGATGATTGTTGCCGCTGCGATTTTTGTTAGTTTTGTGATACGTGAATGTCAAATCAGGCAACTGATCCAGTCAGAATTCTCCCTCAAAGAGGGTGTGATCTCGGAACTGGTGGGCATATAACCAATCTTTGATCATGGCGCATATTCTTGTAATTGACGACGAAAAAAGCATTCGGAACACTCTTAAGGAGATCCTTGAATATGAAAAATTTACAGTTGACCTGGCCGAACACGGCCTGGAAGGACTGGAGATGTACAGGAAAAACAGTTATGACATAGTGCTGTGCGATATTAAAATGCCTGAGATGGACGGACTGGAAGTTCTGGAAAGAATCTTCCAGGAGGAGGGAGATGCACAGGTGATCATGATCTCTGGTCACGGGAATATAGACAACGCCGTGGAAGCCATCAAGAAAGGTGCCTATGATTTCATATCCAAACCGCTTGATCTTAACAGGCTCCTTATTACCATACGCAATGCCCTGGATAAATCGGACCTGATTACCGAAACCAGGGTACTGAAAAAGAAGGTGGGCAAAGCCTACGAAATGGTCGGGGATTCTGAAGCAATCCGGCAGGTGAAGGAAATGGTGGAGAAGGTAGCCCCTACCGATGCCAGGGTGCTGATCACAGGTTCAAATGGTACGGGTAAGGAGCTCGTGGCCCGGTCGCTTCATGAGAAGAGCGCCCGTTCTGCTTTTCCTTTTATCGAGGTGAACTGTGCTGCCATACCTTCAGAACTGATCGAAAGTGAGCTTTTCGGGCATGAAAAAGGGGCTTTTACTTCGGCCATTAAACAGAGGAAAGGGAATTTCGAAAAGGCAGATATCGGAACCATCTTCCTGGATGAG
>CAZIAU010000612.1:0-2597 GCA_964536755.1 uncultured Bacteroides sp.
TTCCAGCATGGTAAACCATTCAGGAGAATATTCCTCGTCTATCCCGTGCCATTTGGAAAATCCGCGTGTATTGAACCATTCCACGACATCCAGGTGTCTTTCGGGGGTCAGGGTAACCGGATATACCGTAAGTTTCAGTGGTATGGACTGCTCTCCCCGGGAAGCTATGACCCTGATTGAAGCGTCATAAACACCCGGATCAGCATTCTCCGGAACGGAAATAGTCAGCCAGACCGATTTCCAGCTGTTCTTGCTGACGTCCACCTGCTTCTCCTGCGAGAGGTATTCAGGAAACTCCGCAGGTGCTTCTCTTATTATACCGGGCACCTTGTAACCACGGGTATTTTCTGTCAGCGGAACAGTCCCGACAAAGTTCCATTCCATGCTGATGGTTTTGCCGGTCTCCCGGTTCTCCAGCACTCCTGGCTCTACCGTCACGCCAGTCAGGTTGTTTTTTGCATTTATGGTAAACTGCCCCGACAGGATCTCACCTCTTATACCGAAGATCTCAACGGTATCGGTGGTCGGAGGAAGGTTGTAACCATCCTCAAAGACCCTTACCATGTCGCTTACAGCAAGGAGCTTAAAGGATTGTGCGTTAAGAACAGCGCCGTTCAGGAACAATGAAACGGCAAAGAGCACGGCGATAGCCGCTTTCCATAACTTGATTTCGGATGCGAATTTTTTCATGAATTATTGTTTTAGAAGTGGATCACACATAAACTTATTGCGAAACTATCAGGAACCTTCCTCTGTATACCCTGTCACCCCTCAGCTCGATCAGGTAGATGCCATCGCTGAGATCTGCCTTATAGAGATCAAACTGTTCATTTCTTATGTTGTCAAGAGTCAAAACACTTTTGCCCGTCATATCCATTACTGAAGCTTTGAATTCCATTCCCTGGGGATTACTGAACCGAACGGTCGTCCTGTCAGAGAATGGATTCGGGAAAATCAGAAGTCCCTGTTCATCCTGTTCATCCGGCCAGATTACTTCCGGGATATCCGTGTGTTCCAGTAATCCAAGAAAGATATTATTGTTCGATGTATACCTGATCTCATCATCGAGGGACAAACCATCGATCATGGACCCTCCGGCGTAAAGCCGGTCCGGACCTAATACAGCGATGCCTTCCAGCTTTGAATTGGGATTGGTTATGGCGCTGGTCTTAATCCAATCCAGATCTCCCTCGCTTGTATATTTAGCTATGAACAATCCAAAATTAGTGGAAGGGGAGGATATCTCAACCTGATCAATGAAATTCAGAGTGTCCTGAAAGCGCGCCATTACATAGAAATTTCCTTCCTCATCAAGATCCAGCTCATTATAATTAAAATCAGACTGGCCCATATTTATTGACTTCACCCACTCTGTGTTTCCGTCAGGATCAAATTTTCCTACAAAATACCCGTACATGTTCGAGGTTTTGTGTTCATAAACGGGACGGGTTAAAAGGTTATCCCCAAAATAGACCGAATCGCCATGCCATCCCATGATGTATGTATATCCATCCTTATCGCTGATAATGTTTGTTGGCCATGTAGTCTGCCGGCCAAACATCGAACCCCTGCCGTGGCTCCTTATCCATAACAGATCACCTGCCGGACTGAGCTTGGCAAGGATCACATCTCCCTCAGTCTCCGGCTTGGTATCAAGAAAAGTACCTGAAAAATCTACCAGGGAGGGAAGGATCTCTGCGACAACATAAATATTTCCAGACTCATCGCAGGAGCTTATGGCGGAATATTCCATAACCTCCCCGCCAAATTGCCGTGCCCAGACCGGGACGAGGCCGGGATTGAATTTCATGACCAGGAGATCAGTGTACTCTTGTGGGATAAAAGTTTCATCTCCAATTCTGACGGTATCCCGGAAATCCCCTGAAACGATGAGGTTTCCCGAATTGTCGGAAGCAAGATCCATCTGGCCACTATTCAGATTAAGCTGTAAGTAACCTGAATAATTTCCCTCCAGGTCGTATTTTGCCACATACCTGTTTCCGTTTTCAGGATAGCAGGCAAGCCCGCCCAGGTAAACCGTATCGGAAATCTCTCCTGCCAGGTACAACAGCCCCTGGCTCTGGCTTAGTTCAAGGCAATTACCGATATTATAGGTAAAACCACTTCCTCCTTCAATGTACCTGATCCAGCTTATATTTTTCTGGGTGTCCATCTTCAGTAGGAAGGCTCCTGAGAAATCCTTCTTTTCAGTCCCAAGGATATCTGCGCTGTTGGACATGGTTCCATAAACATAGAGGTTCCCGTCCGCATCGGCCTCAAGCCCAGATAAGCAGATCCAGAGTTTCCCCCGGTCCGGAAGGACCATTCCTGCACCATATCCATGTCGTACCGCTGGATGAATATATCCCAGTTCCCGCCGGTGATATAGATCTTTCCATCTGGAGCAATCTCAATGCCGCCGGCATCGTATACCAGGGATTGATGAAACAAGGGTTCGCCCCCGCTGTTCATCTTGATGACGAATTCACCTCTTTCATCCACATCCAGGTTGCCCAGCGAGAAAGCATAATTGTTATCTCCAAACAGATAGAGGTTGCTGTCAGCATCTGTAAAAATACCGGAAAGGTTTACGCCCA
>CAZIAU010000613.1:0-2594 GCA_964536755.1 uncultured Bacteroides sp.
TCAGAAACTACATGAGGGTATTCAGGGTGATGTAACAAACACCTTACTGGCTGCTGCCGGGTTCAATACAGCCTCTTTTAATTACATGATATATCTGGAGCTATTTGACGAATTTGGCAACTGTATTGCCGGTCTTCACAAAATAGATCCCCGGAGCATAGCTGCTGATATTGAATCTGTGCTCGGTCCCTGTAACGGTGACCTCCTCCATTTTCAATCCTATACTGTTGTAAATCGCAACCATGGAATTCTCCCTGGTGAGAACAACATTCAGCTCATTCACTGCCGGGTTGGGGTATACCTTCAGGGTATTTACCCTGTGCCGGGCTACTCCTTCAGAGAAGCCGATGTCGACCTGAACGGATCCCATCACCTTGCTGTCGTCCTTGGCCATGGCATAAACCATAACAGTTCCGGCTGCATCTCCTGTGAGCAGACCGTTTGCATCAATGGTAGCATCTCCTGTACCCGGCACCACACTCCAGTTCACACCGGTCAATGTGGCTTCTGCAGGAAGTACCTCTGCACTCAATTGCAAGGTGCCTCCAACAGCCACAGTACCTCCGGTTACATTAATAACCTCAACAGGAACATAGTCGGGAGTAATCAGGGCCAGGTCATTGTTATTGACCAGCTCAATGCTGTCGATGTATAACTCAGAACCGTGCAGTCCTACCATAAACTGTACTGATTCCCGTGTGTCCTCCACTTTCTCATCGAAGATAACGTCAAAATCGTACCTGGTGGGCTCAGTGTTTGTTTGGAAAACCCATTCTGACTCTCCACCCAAGGAAAACTCATGAGTTGAGCTTCCGTACCTGTTCCAGCTATGGGCCTCATCATCTTCGAAATCCACATCAAAAGTTCCGGATTTTTCAGCCCAAGTCACAAAACTGAACGTGTACATGTCGGTGGTGTTGCATCCGAAATTCTCCTGGCTCATGGCGAAATCCCAGGTATTGACGCCACCTTCCGGGGGATCGAGTACACAAACCCCTCCATTAACCTGATGTATGCCACTCCACTGGGCTGCTGAACCAGTTCCAGTTACTTCGTCAAAGTAACCATTCCTGATCAGGTTCAGTTCGGGTTTTGTAATGATCTGGTTGCTGATGGTTACTTCAACACTCTCATTGAGATAGGAACCATCTATAGTTGCACCTGTTACAGTAACGGTACCGTCAATAATACCTGTAACAACTCCATCTGAATTAACGCTTGCCCTGCCGGTACCATTTTCAACGGACCAGTGAAGCTTTTTGGTTGAGACATCTTCAGGAAGAAAAGCTACTCCGATCTGCAGCTTTCCATTGTTCTCGGTAATGTCTCCTCCAGTCAGTACTAAGCTTGTTGCTTGGATAGCCTCCTCAGCTCCTTCGAAGGTGATGAGCCCGCAATCATCCATATTGGCCCAGGATTCGTCGATTTTGCCGATGTTTTCCCAGACAGCACGTTTGTAATCCGCATCTCCGGTTTCCCTGTCTCTGATAGTCACATCGAATCCGATAATCCTTGTCTTATCAACGAGGATGTCTTCTTTATCAACCAGTATATCCCAGGGCATGTAATACTCAACCACATAGTTTGGATCGGTGACCAGGGTGGCAGAAGAGAATCCCTGGGAACTTTCCACAACAGTGCCCCCAATATGTGCCTCGGCATTATCTGGAGCATACTGGTGGTGACCTTCATCGTCACCGTAATAGCAGCCCACTCCATCCTCGAGGATATAGTTACAGTCAAAGTAGATCTCGGTTTTGTCGTACTGCCAGTCGTAGGCTCCGGGAGGATTGTCTTTCCAGTTCGGTAAAAACTCATCATCAGTTACCGTGACCATGACATAAACTCCATCATCTGTCCATAATGCACGCCAGTTGGTTTCTCCTGGAGTACCCAAAGTCGGAATTGTAGCCTGGAATGGACGTAAAATGTCATACACATTGGCCTCGTCCCATACTGCATCCGGTATCCCGTCAAGTACAGGACCAACAGAAGCTTTTATAACAACACCTTGCTGCTTCTGCGCAAAGGCAGAAACCGTAAACACAGCCATGAGAAAAAGCGCACAAGTCTTAAGTTTCATAGTAATTAGGTTTTTAGTTTAAATTAAAACCCACCTCCTTTGGAGGTGGTAATGTTCTGTAGGCTATGCCTATATTTGTGACATGAGTAAGTACTAGAAACTGTCTCATGTTGTTTACAAGTGTGAGTACCATATTGTTTGGGTACCAAAATACCGTTTTCGGATCTTGACTGGAGAAATCAAGAAGCTGATAGAGGTAATATTTATTATTCCATATCCAAGCCGTATCGCCATATAAGGATTTTTAAGTAGTTTTTTTGGACCAGATTATTGAAAGTTACTCTGATATTAAATGTAAATCAAGTTTTTTGTTGACTAACGGCTTAAAAGAACTCCCTCCCAGTATTGATCATCCAGAACTTTTTCACGGAACAGCTTCTAGGTTGAATGCTCCAATACATCCTGGTGTTTTTCGATTTCTTCGTGCGTTTTCACCCATATCCTTTGAACCTCTCAAGTTCACACTGAAAATGAAGCGGTTACATTGAAAAGTGTAGCTGCTTTTTTTTAG
>CAZIAU010000614.1:0-2581 GCA_964536755.1 uncultured Bacteroides sp.
CGACGGGGAGATACTGGTGAACAATATCAACCTGGCCGGATTGAAATCATCCAGTCTCATTGATTTCCGGATGCGTAATATCGGATTTGTATTCCAGTCCTACAATCTTATACCTGTTCTAACAGCTAAAGAAAATGTGGAGTTCATTATGAATCTCCAGAAATGGAAAAAGGAGGACAGGGATAACCGGACCTATGAACTCTTAAAAGCTGTCGGGCTCGCAGACCGTGTTAACAGCAGGCCTTCAAAATTGTCTGGTGGTCAGCAACAACGGGTGGCTGTGGCCAGGGCGCTGGCTTCAAAGCCAAAATTTGTTCTTGCCGACGAACCCACCGCCAACCTGGATTCGAAATCTACCGAAACCCTTCTGGATATTATGGAACAACTAAACAGGGAGGAGGGCATCACATTTATCTTCTCCACCCATGACGCACGGGTTGTAAAAAAAGCCAGGCGCGTAATCACCCTTGAAGATGGAAAAGTGATTTCAGACGAACGAAAGAAGGATTGATTATGCAATGAAGACGTTATCGTGCATTCTTTTGATATTTCTTTCCATTTCTGGTTTCTCCCAGGAAAAAAGAGTGGCACTCGTTATTGGAAACAATGATTATCAGTATGGAGGTGTATTGAAGAATCCTGTGAATGATGCCCTGTTGATCAGGCAGGCGTTGAATCTGGTGGGATTTGAGGTCGTTGAGTATGACAATCTTGATCGTGAGAGTATGAGGCGGGCTGTTATAGACTTCGGAAAAAGATTAAATAACTTTCAAACAGGCTTATTTTTCTATGCCGGACATGGAATTCAGGCAAAAGGGAACAACTATCTGATCCCGGTCGATGCCAGGCTAATGACCGAAAACGACGTTGAGGATAATTGCATTAAGGCGGACTGGATAGTTGAGAAAATGAAAGAAGCCGATAATGAAACAGATATCATAATATTAGATGCATGCAGAAACAATATGTTTGAGAGTAACCGTTCAAATAGCCAGCAGGACAAAGGATTGGCTGCAATGGAAGCCCCGGCCGGATCCATTATTGCATTTTCAGATACGCCGGGAAGAACTGTGCCAGATGATTCTGACCGTAATGGACTGTATACATCAACATTGACCGAATTCATTCTGTTACACCCGGAGCTGAGTATCGTAGAAGTATTTGATAAAGTAAACACTGAAGTCAGTAAACTGACAAAAGGTATCCAGACACCCTGGGAATCAAGTTCTTTTACCGGTGATTTTTATTTTCACACCCAAAAGTCTGTCTGGAAACAGGATCTCATTGATCTTCAACCCGGAGAACCGGAAGGATTGCATGCTGATAAACCATATGGTCCTGAGAGTAAGAAGAAGATAAGTGACCTGGTATCTCTCTCAGGATACCTGTCCGATATGCAAACTGTGTACAGGATCGGTGACCGGTGGCTCTGGGAAAACAGTCTGCATAACAGGATGAATCTGGAGTTGTATCCGCTGGACTGGCTATCGGGAACTTTACAGGTCAGGAGCAGGGCGATCACGGGAAATACCATTCGAAAATTCCCGGGATATGCCAAAAGCCTTGATGATGATCAGGGGTGGATAGATATGGCCTTTGTGAAAGATGGGGAAATGGGAGACAGTGCAGGTTATGTTCTCACCTCAACAATCGACAGGCTCTGGATACAGTTGACTTTTGGTAACCTTGAGATTAAAGCCGGAAGGCAACGAATCAACTGGGGGCAAACATTTGTCTGGAACCCAAATGATATTTTTAATTCCTATTCCTACTTTGAGGTGGACTATCCCGAACGTCCGGGAAGTGATGCACTGAGGGTGCAATATTATACCGGTAATGCATCCACTATTGAGATGGCGGCAAAGATCGACAGCGCAGACCGTGTAACAGCAGCCGCATATTTTCGGGTCAATACACTTGGATTTGACATTCAGATGCTGGGCGGGATTTACCAGGAAAATGACCTGATCCTTGGTACCGGTTGGAGCGGGAACCTTGGCCCCACAGCTTTTCGGGGGGAGATGAGTTATTTCAGGGACCTGGATAATTTTTCTGATACGACCGGCTATTTTATGGCATCCACCGGATTTGATTACACCTTTTCAAATTCGCTCTGGATCCAGGTTGAAGGGTTGTATTCGGCTTTTGCCAAAGACCTGGATATCTACAATTTTCTTCAATTTTATTCAGGCAGCCTGGATGTAAAAAATCTCGGATTTACCGATTGGTCATTCTTTACAAGCCTATCCTACCCGTTTACCCCGCTCCTCAGCGGGGGATTCGCCGCCATTTTCTATCCGGAGTGGAAAGGATTTTACCTGGGACCGTCAATTGATATTTCTATAAATGACAATCTGGGCCTTTCATTTATTGTTCAGTACTTCTCCGCGGAGTTTGATAACCCTTCAGGCGGCAATTCCCGTGAAAATAATACATTTGGTTTTCTGAAGTTCAAGTGGAGTTTTTAAGGGTTAATAACCAGAGAACGTGCTTTTACCAAATTGTTCAAAACTCTGCTATACTCAATTTTTTTTTTACAGTTACTTGATGGTGTTATAATGTTAGTTTTAATTTATACACC
>CAZIAU010000615.1:0-1723 GCA_964536755.1 uncultured Bacteroides sp.
ATACTCATTATAGGTGTCCTGTTCCTGCTGGCCATATCAGACCTGATCGTAGGGGTTAGCAATGATGCTGTGAATTTTCTGAACTCTTCCATTGGCTCCGGAGCGGCTTCATTTAAAACCATTATTTTCATTGCAGCTGCAGGGGTACTGGTGGGAGCAGTTTTTTCAAATGGTATGATGGAGGTGGCAAGGAAAGGGATATTCAATCCGGGGCAGTTCGCCTTTAATGAGATCATGGTCATCTTCCTGGCTGTGATGTTAACCGATATACTGTTGCTGGACTTTTTCAATACCATGGGATTACCAACTTCCACAACAGTTTCAATTGTTTTCGAGATACTGGGTTCGGCAGTAGCCGTTGCCATTTATAAGATAACCAGGTCAGATTCCCCTTTTACCAGCCTTGGAACCTATATCAATGTTGGGAGTTCGGGCATGATCATCGTGGGTATTTTCCTTTCAGTTGCAATTGCATTTTCGGTTGGAATGATAGTGCAGTGGATCGTTCGGCTTGCTTTTTCATTTAATGTAAAAAAAACCTTTAAATACTGGACCGGGATCTGGGGAGGTTTTGCCATTACGGCAATTCTCTATTTCCTGCTCATCAAAGGAGCCAAAGGATCCACACTGGTTTCGGACGAAATGCTGTCCTATATAAAATCTAATACTGCGAAGATCCTTTTATTCAGTTTTGTCGGATGGACCCTGATCTTCCAGTTAATGACTGTTTTCACACGGATAAACATCCTGAAATTCATCGTTCTGGTAGGAACTTTCGCACTTGCAATGGCATTTGCCGGGAATGATCTTGTTAATTTTATCGGTGTCCCACTTGCAGGATTTGAATCCTTCAAATCATTTGTTGCATCGGGAAGCGCAGATCCCGGAGGTTTTTTAATGACCGCCCTCCGTGAACCGGTGAATACACCCATATATTTTCTCATAGCTGCAGGCATGATCATGGTACTGACCCTCCGTTTTTCCAGGAAGGCAAGGTCGGTCACAGCCACAACAATCGATCTTAGCCGCCAGGGAGTGGGTTCCGAGAGGTTTGCCTCCTCCTCGATGGCAAGGTTTATAGTCAGAAGATCGGTCGAACTGAGCAACGGGTTGGCCAGAATCACACCTCAAGCGGTTTCCAGGTTCATTGAAACCAGGTTTGATGCCGAGAGGGCTACTGATGACAAAGAGAGAAAGCTTGCATTCGACCTTGTAAGGGCATCCGTAAACCTGGTTGTCGCCAGTATACTTATTGCCTTCGGGACTTCACTGAGACTTCCTCTGTCAACCACCTATGTGACCTTCATGGTTGCCATGGGTACCTCCCTTGCGGATGGAGCATGGGGAAGGGAGAGTGCTGTATACCGTATAACCGGGGTATTAACAGTTATCGGCGGATGGTTCTTCACCGCTTTCAGTGCATTCCTGGCTTCATTCCTGATAGCAACGCTGATCTTTTTCGGGAAATTTCCGGTCATCATCATTCTTATTGCTCTTGCCATATATATTTTACTGAGGACTCACGCATTCTACAAAAAGAGCGCAGCCAGGGAAGAGAGGCTGGAGGAAGAGATATTATCTGCATCTTTACAGGTACTCAGGTCATGTGATGCTGAAGTTCAGGACTCGGTAACAGAAGTCTCCAGAATTCTCTACCTCACCTATTCCAACTTCTTTAAAGAGAAGCATAAGGCACTGAAAAAACTGAAGAAGGATACAAAGC
>CAZIAU010000615.1:1733-2577 GCA_964536755.1 uncultured Bacteroides sp.
GCGGTAGCATCTGATGCGGTTATTATCGGTTTCCATATCCGTGCCAATGTCAAAGCGAAAGAATTGGCCTTACAGGAAAATGTGGAAATCCGATATTACAAAGTGGTCTATGATGCGATAAATGATGTCCGGCTGGCGTTGGAAGGGTTACTCGGCACTGAAAAAACTGAAGAAGGATACAAAGCGTCTCAGGAAGGAGATCAAAACCATACGGGAAAACATTCCGGAAACACTCAGGAAATTTGAAGAAACAGAGGTGGATAGCGGTCATTATTATGTACAGGTTGTCGCCTATCTGAAAGAGATGAGCAACTCACTGTCGCATATTGTACAGCCCGCATTTAATCACCTGGATAATAATCATTCCCTGGATAAGGAACAGGCCGATGTCCTGAAAACATTCAATGAAAAGATCAGCGAATTCTTCAATTATATTATCAATATCCTGAGAAACAGAAATTTTGAAAAGATGGATGACCTGAATCATCGCAGAAATGAATTGATCGACATGGCAAATAATATACTCCGGAACCGTATAAAGATTCTTAAAAAGACACAGAAAGGAACAAAGGTTAGTATGACCTATATTGAGATGCTAACAGAAAGTAAAAACCTGTTATTAAATCTGGTACAGCTCGTTAAAGCAGATACTGAAATGGCTGAGTCAATTAATAAATAGGCAGACTTTTTTATAATGTTTTCCTGTTCTTTGATAGGATATTTACAAGTAGAGGAACACAGAGACAGGAGCCTATTTTAGAGCTATTTAAGAATAAAGATTTAACCTTGCATCCTTTGTGGTAAAGTTATGTTAAGAGAGTTCGATGCAGAGGTTGCAGGGGAA
>CAZIAU010000616.1:0-2569 GCA_964536755.1 uncultured Bacteroides sp.
CTCCGTATCACAGAGGGGAGTACAGTATTATAAAATCCCAGGCCTATATAAGATCTGAATCGTTTGTTCTTCCCGGCTATCTCCCTCATTCTTTCAAGGTATGTGGCTTCCTCCACTCCCTCAGGCAGGTTCAGTGGCTGATCGTTGTATATGGCCGCAGGAATAGTTTTTTCAACCAGCTCATTCAGAGAGGCCACCCCTGTTTTTTCCAGCATTTCATCAATTTCAGTTTGACGGGGACCGATGTGGCGCTGGTAAAAGTTATCCTGTTTCATTGAGGTGAGTGTATTACAGTACGGAAAAAAATTATTGTAGACCAAATTTATGAATTCGGGTTGTTAATCCTACTGCCGGGCCTTATGTTATTTAACCACGGAGAGATATGGATTATCAGCAATCTCACTGCTGATAGTAGTAGGTGGCCCGTGTCCCGGATAGACCCTGGTTTCGGATGGCAGAATCAGTAACCTGGACCGGATGGATCGTATAAGGGTATCATAATCGCCCCCGGGTAAATCAGTACGCCCTATGCTGCCCTGGAACAGGGCATCTCCGGTGATCACAAATCCACCTTCAGCCGAGTAAAATGCCAGGCTTCCGGGTGAGTGCCCGGGCACATGAATGGATTGCAGAATGTGCTTCCCGAATGTAATATTTTCTCTGTCCCCTAAAATATGATCTATACCCTCGATGGGTTCCATGGTCAACCCGAACATATCGCCCATAAATGGCGCATTAGCAAGCAGGGGAGACTCCTTCTCATGGGCACTGAACTGACAATTAAAACGGCTTTTCAGATAACCTGAACCCAGGATATGGTCCACATGACAGTGGGTATTGATCTGTCCGGTTACCTTTAACTGATTCTCCGAAACAAAGTTTTCGAATTTCTGCCGTTCCTCTTTGGAATAGAACGCTGCATCAATTACCAGGCATTGCCTGGTTTCATCACTTACCAGGTATGTGTTTACCTGGAATGAGTTGAAAACCAGTGTATCTATTTGGATCATATTATTTGGTTTTACCCCTAAGCAGTGGAACGAAGGAAAAATATCCGTGTTCACTTCTATGATATTTATCATCAGATTCCCGTTCAACCCGGATCATCTTCTGACCTGACCGGTCCCCCTCGGGGAGTACAAGGATACCTCCTATGGCCAGTTGGTTCAAAAGAGTTTGCGGTACTTCCCGGGCAGCGGCAGTTATCAGGATCCTGTCAAACGGTGCATATGCCGGTAAGCCTTCGTAACCGTCACCGAAGAAAAATTTCGGTTTATAGTTCAGGGGACCAAGTGTTTTCTGAGCCTCAAGAAAAAGCTGGCGCTGGCGTTCTATGGTATATACCCTTGCTCCCATTTCCAGTAAAACTGCTGTCTGGTAACCAGATCCGGTCCCAACTTCAAGTACTTTCTGGTGTTTTTTTACATCCAGTAGTTCAGTCTGGTATGCAACTGTATAGGGCTGGGAAATGGTCTGCCCTGCAGCAATAGGGAATGCCTTATCGGTATACGAAAAGTTGACAAAACTACTATCCATGAAAAGGTGACGTGGTACCTTGTCCATGGCATCAAGAACCCTGGTATCTTCAATCCCTTTTGCCCGGATGGATTCTATCAGCTTCTTCCTTAATCCTTTATGTTTGTAACTGTCCACAGTTCCCAACAGAAATCCAAATATAATCTATATTCCTTTACATCCGGGGTCATTTTTTTTTACTTTTTGTGCAATTATTTAATATGAAATGCAGTTATAATATGAAGAGGTCGACATCTGAATGAAGAACCAAAGGAACCAACGTCTTCTATATATTCTGTTTGACTTCCTTGCTGCCTCGGCGGCATGGGTGCTCTTTTATCTTTTCCGCAAAATTTATATTGAACCTCAGGTTTTTGGAGATATTGTTCCGATTACTCTGGGTTCAAGGTTCTGGGCAGGTGCAACCGGGCTTCCTTTTATCTGGATAATATTCTATTATTTTACCGGGTTCTATAATAATGTTTTTCGCAGGTCCCGGCTGGATGATTTCACCCGGACCATAATGACATCCCTTCTTGGAGTTATCGTTATTTTCTTTCTGCTGATACTGGATGATACTATCCTGGATTATACAAACTACTACAGCCTCTTCTTCACACTTTTCATTCTTCACCTCACCTTCACCCTGGTTCCCAGAATGATACTTACAAGCAGGACAGTGAACAGGGTTCATAACCGGAAAATTGGATTTAAAACCGTGATGATCGGTAGTAACGAAAATGCGGTTGATGTATATATGGATATAATGTGCCAGAAGAAATCGAGCGGACATGAGATTCTGGGTTTTATAAATGTGCAACAGAAGGAGCATTACCAGTTACAGGATCACATCAGGCACCTCGGTGGCCATGAAAATATGGAGACAATCCTTCGCGATTTAAATGTGGAAGAGGTAATCATAGCTCTCGAACCTTCAGAGCATGGTAAAATGGGTGACATTGTGAACCGGTTGTCATTGCTGGATATTCGTATCAGTGCAATCCCGAGCATGACCGATATCCTTACCGGCAAGGTGAAAAGCACAACCATTTTT
>CAZIAU010000617.1:0-2560 GCA_964536755.1 uncultured Bacteroides sp.
ACAAATAAATTAACCGGCCTGAATGTTTCAAACAACCACGCCCTGGAGGAATTATGGTGCGGTGATAATCTGCTAACCAGCCTGAACGTTACCAATAATCCTGCCGTGATGATACTGCATTGTGGCAGCAACCAGATAGGGAGCCTGGACATTTCAGCCAATCAGGCTATTGGTACCGGGGATACAGATTACTATGCACTTGATGTCAGTAATATGCCATCCCTGTATGAGGTGTGTGTGTGGACAATGCCATTCCCGCCTCCCGGCATTACCGTCAATACCGTATCCAGTCCAAACGTTTACTTTACCACAGAGTGTTCTGAAGACAATGGCATTCAAGAGATCAGGCAATCAGCATTTTCAATATATCCCAATCCATTCCGGGATAAACTGACGATTAGGACAGATAATTTTGAAGAATTATCAATTACAGTCACCTCAGCGAATGGTCAGATTGTAGAGAACGTAAACCTTGCAGGTAACTTGCACCAGGTTGATCTCTCATCAATCCATCACGGAGTATATTTCATTACTATTAGATCAGAGAGTTTTGTTACAACCGAAAAGATCATAAAGATGCAGTCATTACAGAATTTATAAAGAAAATTAAAAAGGAGGATGTCGCACCCAAGAATCTTGATGAGTATTTCGGGTATGGGTTATACGTCGGGCAGAAGTAACAAAGGAAGTCAGTATGAAAAGGAATATTAAGGAAAATATGCTGATCTTTAATGTGAACCGGTCAGCACCGGATAAGATTTTGACATTTAAACTCTTACTGGCAATCGCATTTTGTTTTGTGCTGAGTTCATGCAGTCAGGAGTGTAACGAATATATAACAGTAAAGCCTGCTGAGTACCCCCATGCACTCAGAAATCCTTTGAAGGGATTTACTACCCGCGGAACCGGAAATCATCCGTGGGCCACACTGGCACATACTTACATTCGTTGGAACGAACTGGAAAACCAGGAATCAGATGGTATTGATAAAATAAAAGAGGTTTGCGACCAGAAATGGGAAGGTGTTGAAAATCTAAACATTAAAGTAATTCCGAGAGTTTATCTGCATTGGAGTGGTGATGAAAAATACTGGCCGGAAGATATGCAGGAAATGGACTATTCCAGTCTGCAGTTCCAGGAGAGGGTATTACGTTTAATTTACAGGCTTGGAAAATGTTGGGACAATGATCCGCGGGTGGCATTTGTTGAAATGGGAATATTCGGAAAATGGGGAGAGCAACATTCTCCCTTTCCGACAAAAGAGATGGAGAGAATCGTGGGTGATGCATTTGCTGAAGCATTTCAGAATAAAAAAGTCTCAGTAAGAAGGAACTGGGAACGGTTTACCGGTCATCCCTATGGTGTTTACTGGGACTCATGGGCACATTACAACCAGATGTGGTCGCACGGCAACAGTATTAAAAAATTAAATGAGGATGGACGCTATTTAGTTAATTATGTCGGTGGTGAAGCAGCATATGACTGGGGTGAAGGTGCAATACAACCGGGAGCTTCTCCTACTGAAAGCGTAGCAGCAGATAAACACCGGGATTTCATTGTTAACTCAATCCGGTGGCTGCATTGTACACAACTCAGATGGATTGCAGATTATGACCAGAATAACGAAGAGGCCGTAAAGGGAGCTGAGATTATTCAAAAGGTTCTTGGATACCGGTTCGAACTGAACGAAATACGATTTTCCCTGACAGATTCATTAAAAATTTCATTCGATGTTACTAACACGGGCTCGGCGCCGTTTTATTACAACTGGCCTGTCGAAGTTGCATTGCTGGATACGACGGATTATATACCGGCCTGGAAATCTGTTTTCAGGAATGCAGACATAAGGACCTGGTTACCCGGAGAGGGCTGGACAGATCCGGTCTGGACAGCAGTCACTGAAGGATCAGGATATCTGCCCGATCAGAATTGGAATGGAAACGGAAAATGCGAATGGGAAAAATCACCCAAAAAAAACAGTGTTACAGATAATTTTAAAGTGAGTGTCCGGGAAGGCACCTATATTCTTTCCCTCGCAATTCTGGATCCGGCATCAGACCTGCCTGGTCTGAGGTTTGCAACAGCGAACTATCTAAACGGGGGCAGACATCCATTCGGAATAATTGATATTGACGCAGATCAATGCTATCCCTTGCCGGCTGATTTCCCATTTGATGATCCCTTTTCCGACATGTCCCTGAATTACACCCATAATTAGTATCCATAAAAAACAGTTCCCTGCTGATATGGCTTTTTGCGGCCCTGTATTCTGGCGATCGGGATCAGGGGATTCCATTCCCTGTAGTACACATTGGATTTTACCCATTGGTAAGCCATGATAAAATCGTTTCTGTGCATATCAATCCAATGTTCGCGATCTGTCCAGTAGTTGTTAATTGCCAATATTTTATCCCAGTCTGGTATTGGCTCGCCCTGTTCGAACTGGGACGATAATTTCTCGATCGTGGAATGGTCAAACAGATCTGTCCCTTCTGCTTTGAGGTCCTGTACCATTTCTATTCCTTCAGGTACCTTTCCGTTATTAGGGGTAAAAAGTGGT
>CAZIAU010000618.1:0-2560 GCA_964536755.1 uncultured Bacteroides sp.
AAAATCCATGTACGAAGTATTCAACCTGGGAACAGGCCGTGGAAATTCCGTTTTTGAGGTAATCCGGGCATTTGAATCGGTCACTGGGAAAAAGTTAAATTACCGGGTTGTTGAAAGGCGTGAAGGAGATGTGGAAAAGGTATATGCCGATACCTCAATAGCAAATAATGAACTGGGATGGAAGGCTGAAAAAAGCCTCGAGGAAACCCTGCTTTCTGCCTGGAACTGGGAAAAATATATCCGAACAAAAAAAACAGTTTCATGACAACTCTGCTGATTACAGGAGGTGCAGGATTTATCGGTTCCCACGTAGTAAGAAAAATGGTCTGTGACTACCCGGGATACACAATCATTAACCTTGACCAGCTTACCTATGCCGGTAACCTGGAAAATCTGAAGGATTTGGAGGATCGGACCAATTACCAGTTTATCAGGGGAGATATTGTGAATGAATCTTTCGTGGATGAGTTGTTTAATAGTCATCCTGTTGATGGTGTGATACACCTGGCAGCAGAATCTCACGTTGATCGATCCATCACAGATCCTATGGCCTTTATCCATACCAATATTGTCGGTACGGTGAATCTGCTCAATGCCTGCAGGAAACAGTGGGAAGATCCTCGGGGAAAAAGATTTTATCACATATCCACCGATGAGGTTTTCGGAAGCCTTGGAAGAGACGGATTTTTCACTGAAGAAACTCCCTATGATCCCCGGAGCCCTTATTCTGCTTCAAAAGCCAGTTCGGACCACCTGGTCAGGGCCTATCATCACACCTATGGATTACCCGTGGTTATTTCAAACTGCTCGAACAACTACGGACCCAATCAGTTTCCGGAAAAACTCATTCCTCTGGCCATCAATAACATCCTGGATATGAAGCCGATCCCTGTCTATGGGAAGGGCAAGAACATACGGGACTGGCTTTATGTGGAGGATCATGCCCGGGCCATTGACCTGATATATCACAGGGGCAAAACAGGGCGTACATACAATATCGGGGGCCTGAACGAATGGAAGAACATCGATCTTATCCGGTTGCTCTGCGGCATTATGGATAAAATGCTTCACCGGGAACCGGGAACCTCGGAGAGCCTCATCTCTTTTGTAAAGGATCGTGCCGGCCATGACCTCAGATACGCCATTGACCCTGGCCGGCTCAGGGATGAACTGGGATGGGAGCCCTCGTTGAATTTTGAGGAAGGCCTGACAAAAACCGTGGAATGGTATCTTGAAAACCGGGAATGGATGCAACGGGTTACCTCCGGGGCATACCAGTCCTATTATGACAGTCAGTACGGTAACCGCTGATTCCTGACAGCTTTTCCTCCCGGATAAAAATTATTCCACCGTTACCGATTTGGCAAGATTCCTGGGCTGGTCAACATTACAACCCCTCATAACCGCAATATGATAAGCAATCAGTTGTAGCGGGACCACCGAAGGAATGGATACCATGGATTCATCGGTTTCAGGGATCTCGATCACATGGTCGGCCATCTCCCTGATCACTTTATCTCCCTGGGTAACGATAGCTATTACTGTGCCGTTCCTGGCTTTAACCTCCTGAATATTGCTTACAATCTTCTCATATGAACTGTCACGGGTTGCAATAAAGACCACAGGCATATTTTTATCGATCAGTGCAATAGGGCCGTGCTTCATCTCAGCTGCAGGGTATCCCTCTGCATGTATGTAGGAGATCTCTTTTAATTTCAGAGCCCCTTCAAGAGCTACGGGGAAAGAAACCCCGCGTCCCAGGTAAAGCGCATTGGTGGCATCTTTATATATTTCTGCAATACGCTTGAATTCCTCATTCTGCTCCAGGATACTTTCAATTTTCTGAGGAATTTCATTCAGTTCATTGATCAAATTTGCAAATCGCTTATCATCAAGGAGCTTTTTTTCCCGTCCGATCATAATGGCCATCATGGTGAGTACCGTAACCTGGGCCGTGAAAGCTTTGGTTGAAGCTACTCCTATTTCAGTACCGGCGTGTGTATAAACCCCTGCATCTGTTTCACGGGAAATACTTGATCCCGCAACATTACAAATGCCCAGAACAAGGGCTCCCGCATCCTTGGCCAGTTGAATGGCAGCCAGGGTATCGGCTGTCTCCCCGCTCTGGCTGATGGCCAGTACCACATCTTCAGGTCCGATCAGGGGATTCCTGTAACGAAACTCCGAGGCATATTCCACTTCTACGGGAATCCGTGCCAGGTCCTCGAGAAGATACTCGCCCACCAGTCCTGCATGCCAGGATGTCCCGCATGCAATCACCACAATGCGGTTTGCATTTACCAGCCTCTCCTTTACCGTATGCAGTCCCCCGAGCCTGATCTCGTTTGTATCCGGATTTAGCCTTCCCCTGAATGTATCCTTGATCGAACGTGGTTGTTCAAAAATCTCCTTCAGCATGAAATGGTCAAAACCCTGTTTCTCAATTTCTGAAATCCCCAGATCGAGTGTTTTGATGTTTACCCTGGTAACATCACTGTTCATGTTATTTAAGACCAGCTCATCCCTCCTGATCAGGGCAATATCATCATTATTCAGGTAG
>CAZIAU010000619.1:0-2547 GCA_964536755.1 uncultured Bacteroides sp.
AAAAATACAGGAAGAGCACTTCCGACAGGATCATGAATTCCTGGGTAAAATATGTGCCTTGGCTTCCCACTGACGTATTCTGTGAGTGCCGGGAAAACATACTCCTTCAGCCTCCGCTGGATACCTTCAATGTGCTGGAGGCCGCAGTCCATTTTGACGACTGCCTGATAAACTTTTACGCCACACTTGTGAATGAACTCCAGGACAATGTTGTAGCCGAGATATTCACCAACCTGCTTCGGGTTACGAAAAAACATGAAATGAATCTCTCCCGCGACATCGCCTGGTTGAACGACCTCTAACATACAACCAATCCGCAATCCGATATTTGGCTCCACCTTCTGAAAATTTCGTAACTTTGCCGGGTACCAGGGGCTGAAATGGATTTGACAGCGGGATCTTATGTTCAGCTTTTATGCAACCGTGATTTTCTTTCAACCGGAAGATCACTCCCTGAAGATCTATGGAAAGAAGAGGCCATTAGAATCCTGGATGAACAGGAGTTCGTTTTTATTCCTATCCTGCTTGTGCCGCTCGATATAAATTCCCTTCGCTCCTGGAAAATTCCTGTAATACTATAATTATACAGGAATACATTCCTGAAATATTATATTAATTTAGGAAATTATTCTTGGTAAGCGGAGCACGGCAGGTGGGCAAAACAACCATGTTGAATGAGTTGCTGAAAAGAATTCCCGGCAACATCATTGTTCTGGATGGCGATGACATTACGGTTCAGAGTTTGATGAACAGGCCAAATACACAGCAATTGAAGCAGATTATCGGGAACAACAGGATTGTGTTTCTTGATGAAGCCCAGCGTATTCCTGACATCGGGCTGACTTCCAAGATCATTGTGGATCAGTTCAGGCATGTTCAGCTGATACTCAGCGGATCTTCATCCTTCGATTTATTCAATAAATTAAATGAACCGTTGACAGGCAGAAAATGGTCTTTCAGGCTCTGGCCCGTTTCCTGGGAAGAATGGCAGAATCACGTTGGCTATGTCAAAGCAACCCAGGATCTTGAAAACCGCCTTGTATTTGGATTCTATCCGGATGTATTAAATCAGGAACAAAATCAGGAACTGGTTTTATCCGAAATAGCAGAAAGCTACCTGTATAAAGATATCCTGATGTATGAAGGATTGAAAAAACCGGCTGTACTGAAGAAACTGCTGCAGGCCCTTGCCTACCAGGTTGGTAGTGAAGTATCACTTCAGGAACTGGGACAAATCGTTGGAGCTGATCCTAAAACCGTAGATAACTATATTGACATCCTGGAGAAAGCATGGATCGTTTTTCGCCTGGCACCCCTGAGCAGAAATCTGCGAAATGAAATCAAATCAAAAAACAAGGTATATTTCTTTGACAACGGGATCCGGAATGCAGTAATAAAGCAGTTTCAGGCTCTTCCCATCAGACAGGATACCGGGGTTTTATGGGAAAACTTCCTTATCAGTGAAAGAGTGAAGCAAATCAGTCAGGAGTTACCATTACGCAATTGCTACTTCTGGAGAACCACACAGCAGCAGGAGATTGATTATGTCGAAGAAGTAAATGGTGCATTTTTCGGTTACGAATTTAAGTGGAGCGAGAAAAAGAAAATCAAATTCCCTGTGACATTCACAAAAAACTATGATTCTAAAAATCTGGGAATTAATAGATCAAACTTCAGGGAATTTGTGATGGCCGGATCTGGAGCTTTGACCTGATATCTCTGAGTCCGCTGATATTTCCACAACATGAAGAACTATACAGAACTCCGTAAGATCTGCGAAAAGAACAGCCGAATCACCGAACGGGTGGTGGATGACTTCCTGATCGGTTATACGGCCGGCCACCAGGGTATGGAAAAAAAGATGGAACAGCATTTCAGGAAATACCGCCATGTGCTCAGGAAAATTGGGCCGCAGGTGGAGAATATGCTGAAATCGCAGTACCTGGCGCACCGCCTGTTCCGGAAAGAGGGACTCCTGGGAAGGTTACTGAAACATCCTGCCCTGGGGCACTTTAAAGGGGAAGAACGGGACTATTTGATACAGGCGCAGAGAACGCCCTGGTTCTTCTGCTTCAGCGAGATCACTGAAAACCCGGCCGAAGATTTTTACAGGATCAGGGATGTATTTACACAGAAAGAATACCTGTTGTTCTCACCGGTTACCACCGACAACCTGACCCGGTCCAATTCCCACCTATGGTTCAATCTGATCGGATTCATCGTCTATTGCTGGCAAACCTTCGGCCCCGTGGTCCACTACCGGAGCTTCGAGGCCGATGACATCCTGTTCTTTGCCACCGAGATGGACCCGGAAATCGGGGATTTCCCGGAGGTTGCCAGACACCTGGATAAGGATCCCCTGCCCTATATGATGCTGGTAAGCGGGGCCACCTATCCGATGACCTTCCACAAGGAGGATCAGATCCTTTACCTTCTTGCCGAGCATGACCTGAAAGCCCTGAATACATCGATGCTGCGGAAAGAGTTCTCTTCGGAGTATGACAGGGGGGTGTACCGGTTCACGCACAGGCAGTGGGGCGATCATCC
>CAZIAU010000620.1:0-2545 GCA_964536755.1 uncultured Bacteroides sp.
AAGGTATGAGATCTCAACAATCCGGTCCGATGCAATATTGATACCGGTAGTTTCAAGATCGAAAAAAATAATGGGATTCTTCAGGTTAAGCTTCATCAGCTATCCATTAATCATCATAGGCATCAGAAGCATCAGCGTATCCTCGTTCTCATTTTCTGTCTCTGCAGGCAGCAGGATACCAGCCCTTGTGGGATCACTCATCTCCAGAATAACATCCCCCGAAGAGAGATTTGCCAGTATCTCAATCAGGAATGTGGACTTAAATCCTATCTCCATATCTTCGCCTTCATACTGGCAACTTAGCCGTTCATTGGCAGATATGGAAAAATCGAGGTCCTGTGCCGAGATATTCAGCTGGTTCCCGGTCAGGGATAATTTTACCAGGTTGCTGGCCTGGTTAGAGAAAACCGATACCCTCTTCAGCGTGTTGTAGAAAGCCAGGCGGTCAATACTCATTTTATAGGGGTTATCGGTCGGTATCACTGAATTGTAGCTCGGATAATTGCCTTCTACAAGCCTGCAGACCAACTTGTAACTGGTCAGTGTAAAGGAGGCATTTCTGTCATCAAATTCCAGGACAACCCTGTTTTCTTCACGGGGAAGAATATTCTTTAGAAGCGATGCAGGTTTCTTTGGAAGTATAAAACTTGAAGCACTCTCTGCAGATGCATCGGTCCTCTTGTACCTGACAAGTTTATGTGCATCAGAGGCCACGAATGTGATATCATCTGGTGACAGCTCCAGGAATATTCCGTTCATCACCGGACGGAGTTCATCATCGGCAGTGGCAAAAAGTGATTTATTAATACCTGTAAGGATTACCTCCTGGTCAATTTCCAACGTCTGTTTCTGGTCATCTTTGATCACCGGCATCTGTGGAAATTCGGCTCCGTTCTGACCCATTATTGAAAATTTACCATTCTCACTCTGTATCACGATCATCATGCTGTCGGTATTGATCTCAAAAGTGAGTGGTATATCGGGAAATTCCTTGAGTGTATCGTTCAGTATGCGTGCCGGTACGGCAATGGATCCGTTTCCTTCTGTATTTTCAAGCTGGATTTGTGTAATAAGTGTCGATTCAAGATCCGATGCGGTAATCTCCAGCAAGCCGTCCTCCAGGGCAAAGAGAAAATTATCAAGGATCGGAAGAGTGTTTTTGGTGCTGATCACACGACTGATGGCCTGAACATGACCCAACAGTTCCATACTGGATACAACAAATTTCATGAGTGTCTATTTTTTTTAGAGATGAGATCAATAATACATCAATTATACGAAAAAAAATCGTTATTGCAGCTACTCCCAGACAGCAAAATAATGGGAAGGATCCCTCATCAGCACATCCAGATAAATGTAGTTAATCAGCAACGCTTCAGCATAATCATCATAAGCAACAAGAGCCAGGAACAAATGCGGATCGCCACCCGGTTCTTCATAATAGGGGAATATCCTGAGGGTATGTTTTTCCCCCTGGTGAGATTCGATATGCACTCTGGCCATTAATTCTCCTTCCTCTTGAGGTCCTTCTGTGAGGTCAATTGCCGGAATATTTGTCACCCGGTCATATCTGATGGCGGTAAAGTAACTGAACAGCAACCTTACCGGCAGATCTTCCGGGGCATTTTCGGGCTGTATGGTAATATCATTAAGAGCCTCATAGACGACTTCATCATTCCGGTCCTGCAAAAACCGGTAAGCCTTCCCGTTACCGAGCTCAATCTCAATTAGAGAAATTTCACCCGGAAGGAGTTCGATTAACATATGCTCCCGGTAATGATCCTTACTGACTGAAAAAACCTTATCAAGGTTATTGCCGGCATACCCTGATATGGAAACAAAAAAACCTCTTTCCGACCCAGGGGTGCTCACCATGTATTGGTCCCCCCTGACCATAAAATCAAGTTCGAGCACTACCTTTTTGTTTTTTGAGAACAATACCTTCTTTACTCCCGGCCCGCGCCAGTCCACATCTTCGGTAATGATAGAATTAATAGTAAGTTTTTCTGCCGCAATAAGAAGATTCTGAACGGCTGCCTGGTTAGCCGGTTCACTGCCTGAGATCATCCAGCGATTATCCTCACTGAGAAGCGATACAGTATCATTTATATCTGATATGGAGATCCTGTCAACCTGAGAGGGATCTTTAAGTATGATCTTTCTGCTGTCAGCACGAAAGGTGCTCCATGGATCGGCAAAGATCAGGATCAATGCAATAATCAGCAATGTGGCTACGATGATGCCCGTGTATCTCCGTGTTTTCATATTACCGGGTATGCTTTCTTTTTCTCAGGACATAAAATGCAGCTCCGGAGAAGAATACCACCAGGAGCGGACCCAATGCATTGATAAGCTTCCATGTCAAACTCCTGCTGCGACTGTTGATCACTTCCCTGTCAAGCAGCCGGAGTTTGAATTGCCTGGATCTCAATTCCATTATCCCTGTTTCATCGGTCATATAGTTGACCACATTCATGATAAATTCACTATTGCCAAAAGTCTGCCTCGAATACCTGTCATACCCCAGCGGCTGAGCACGAAATTC
>CAZIAU010000621.1:0-2545 GCA_964536755.1 uncultured Bacteroides sp.
CACAGACTGCTACCAGGTCCCTTCCCGTATGTGCCCTGGCCAGTTTTACTGCTCCGTTGTTGGCATCGGATCCGTCCTTGGAGAATTTGACCATATCGGCTCCATCAATAACACTCAGAAATTCTTCTGCTGCATCAAGTTCGATTCTTGCCGGGCGCACATAATTATTCCCCTTGAGCATCTGGGCATGTGCAGCTTCAACAATAGGTGCAAATGCATGACCCAGGGTAACACTCCTCAATCCCATTCCATACTCAATAAACTCGTTCCCGTCTATATCCCAGATATGACATCCCTGTCCTCTCTCAATGTATGGTGGCATAAATTCGGGGTATTGATCATCGCCCTTGGCATATGTATGGCTTCCCCCGGGGATGAGATCGTTGAATCTATTCTGGATCTGGAGTGATTTTGTAAATTCCATTTTAATATATATTTAATTCATCAAATTGAAGTCCTCTGAATACTCTTTAATCTGCTTCAGGGTCAATTCCCTCACCTGATCTGCATCATCATTGAATAATCTGTACCACTCAACTGTTCTCTGGATGGTTTCCGTAAAGTCCCAGGCAGGATACCATCCCAGTAACTGGAACGCTTTATCAATGGTGAGATTAAGAAGAGAAGCCTCATGTACTGCATTTTTTTCTTCATAGGTCCACCTGCCACTTCCCCATACCCTGATCACCTCGTTTACAAGGCTCTCCACAGATTTATTTGAACCGATCAGGGGTCCGAAATTAAAAGCGTCACACAGCATCTCAAGCTCTTTAACCCGATCAGTCGACAATAGTCTTTCACCCAGCAGCAGGTACCCCCCGAGGGGTTCCAGTACGTGCTGCCAGGGGCGAGTTGCAAGTGGATTCCTCACATCGATAGGTTTATCGGCCATTAATGCCCGGATGCAGTCGGGAACGATCCTGTCCTTTGCCCAGTCCCCTCCTCCTATAACATTACCAGCCCTTACTGTGGCCAGCTTAACACCGTGGTCCTGAAAACGGGCCGGATTGAAAAATGAGTTTCTCCAGGAAGCTGACAATAGTTCACAGGTTCCTTTGCTGGCCGAGTAGGGATCATATCCCCCCATTGGATCATTTTCCCGGTAGCCGTAAATCCATTCCTGGTTTTCATAGCTTTTATCAGAGGTAATCACAATGATTGAGGTGGGCAAATGCAGTGTCCTTACAGATTCCAGCAGGTGAACTGTTCCCATGACATTTGTCTGTATTGTTTCCAGGGGAATCACATATGACTCCCTGACAAGCGGCTGGGCAGCAAGGTGAAATATAATATCGGGACGGATCTTATCCAGGTGTTCCTTCAGGTTTTCATATCCACGGATGTCGCAAACATTATGCGAGATATTCCGCTCCAGTCCCAGCTGATCGAAAAGGGAGAACTCTCCCTCCGGCGGAAGTGCTATGCCGTATACGTCGGCACCCAGATGCAGGAGCCACTGGCTGAGCCACCCTCCCTTGAATCCGGTATGACCGGAAACCAGTACCTTCTTGTTATTATAAATCTGAAACAGATCCTTTGCCATCTGGACTACTAATTTTCAGGGTGCATCTACCAGATCTTCCATGGAGGGTTCTCGCTTTCCCACATCTCCTCCAGCACGTTCTTATCTCTCAGGGTATCCATAGGCATCCAGAAACCTTTGTGCTGGTATGCCCCCAGACCGCCAATCCTTGATAAAGCTTCCAGGGGTCCCCGTTCAAATACTGTTGTATCATCTTCGATATAATCAAATACGGCCGGTTCCAGTACAAAAAATCCCCCGTTGATCCAGGCCGAATCATGGTCCTTCACCTTTTCCCTGAAGTTGGTAACTTTGGTCTGATCCTCTGCCAGTGTAAAAGAACCGAATCTTCCTGGCTCCTGGACAGCAGTCAAGGTCGCTATGGTCTTCTGTTCTTTGTGAAACCTGATCAGTTCATCAATTTTTACATCCGTTACCCCATCCCCGTAAGTCATACAAAAAGTATCATTCTCCAGGTACTCACTTACACGTTTCAACCGTCCGCCTGTCATTGTCTTAAGGCCAGTATCGATCAGGGTTACTTTCCAGGGTTCAGAATTATCGTTATGGATCGACATGGAGTTATACTTCAGGTCGAATGTCACATCCGAAACATAAAGAAAATAGTTGGCGAAATACTCTTTGATCATATAACCTTTATACCCCAGGCAGATCACAAAGTCATTGATACCATAGTGAGAATATATCTTCATAATATGCCAGAGAATGGGCATTCCCCCGATCTCAACCATAGGTTTGGGCCTGACCCCGCTCTCTTCACTTATCCTGGTACCGAAACCGCCTGCTAATAATACTGCTTTCATAATTTTTTACGATTTTTATCAACTACCCTCGGTATATTCTTCAGAATCTTTAACTCTCGTTTGTTGGTTGTGTAATACTTGCCGTAAGAGCCCTGTTTTGGGATCTCACCATTAACTAATATATGTATGTTCTCGATGTTCTTGGAGGCAATGTCTTCAAAACTCGAAAGTAACATCCGTCTCTTTACCTGTCCCAGTC
>CAZIAU010000622.1:0-2545 GCA_964536755.1 uncultured Bacteroides sp.
CATTAACCTCCTCATTGTAAAGATAAAATCCTGTAATGGTAATCGTAGGTTCAAGTGGATTGGTCTGAATTTGTCCCGGGTAAAAAGTATTTATGCCATTAATTCCCCCGAACAGGAGCTCTCCGTCTGGTGTTTGAAAGGAAGCATGCTCAGAAAACTCATTACTCTGCAACCCATCGGTTATCCTGTAATTGACAAATATATCCCGCTCAGGATCAAACTTTGCTAATCCTCCGTTGGTTCCCAGCCAGAGGTTACCTTCGCTGTCCTCCTCGATAGACTGGATCAGGTTATTGGGCAGACCGCCATCCTGTTTTTTCCAGTTTCTGAATTCAAGTCGGGTTGAATCCTGGTCCTCTAAAAGCAGATTCAATCCTTCATAAGTGCCCACCCAGAGTTGATATTTATGATCAAGACAAAGAGACCGCACATAATCACTGCTGATATTTCCTGAGTTATGGACATTTGCCTTGAAATGTACTATTTCTGTGGGATAATGATCATCATCCAGCAGAACCTGGGTTAATCCTCCGCCTTCGGTTCCGGCCCAGAGGCAATCCCTGCCCGGGTCATAAAGCAGTACCCTTGTATTATTGATGGAAAGCGCAGGTGATGTTTCCATATGATAGAAAGTCGTTTCAAGCTGATATCCGGGGCCCACACTTACCCTGGCAATACCGGAAAGGGATGCAATCCAGAAAATACCCAGGGCAGATTCCTCCACGTTGAAACATGCGTTGAAAGCGGCTGTTTCCTTGAATTGATCAAAGGTGACCGAAGCCAGAAGTGTCAAATCATCTCCCATGATCTTCACAAGATGAGCTCCGGTTGAAGTGGAGAGCCACAGGTTTCCCCCCGGACCAGAGGTAATATGAAAGATCGTGGACTGCTCCATCCCTATTTTTTTATATGTTCCGTTTTCAGGGTCATACCGGATCAATCCTCCCTGGTGGAGCCCCAGCAAGATCTTCCCCTCAGGAGTTTTATAGACCGAACGAACAAAATTATTGACACTTCCGGAAGCATCAAGGGGCGGTATCCGGATGATCTGGAAATCTTTTTGAGCCGGGTTATAGATATTGATACCCTTTCCCAGGGTACCGATCCAGATGAGTCCGTCCCTGGATACATAAAGAGCTCTGATAAGATTGCTGTTCAGTGACCCCGGTTGAAATTCATTATTTTGAAACGCTTCAAATTCAATGGCTTCCTTATTGAGCTGATGCGATTTGATTCGGTTCAAACCGCTCCTGAAGGTCCCGGTCCACAGGTCACCCGAAAGATCAATGCAAAGGGTTTTAATGTGATCCGAAAGAAATGTTGGTGAATCCTCATTCCTGATGGTAAACACCTGCCGGTTTTCGGGGCTGAACCTGACCAGTCCTGCAGCCGACGTTCCTATCCACAACTGGCCATGCATATCTTCTGCCAGCGCAGTAATCTCATTAATTGATCCCAATTCTTCCGGCAGGTCCAGGCACTGAAATGAAACATTCTCTTCCGGGAGGGTGCCCATGCACACCAATCCTTCCCAGGTTCCTATCCAGATTTGCCCTTTATCACTCCTGATCATCGCGCTGACCGATGCGGAAGTTTGATTATTCCCGTTTAATCTCAGGGAAATGTGCTCACAGGAAGCGGAAGCGTTCCCCAACGATTCTTCCCCAATTTTCGCGAGGGGGAGAGATAACCTGTAAAGCCCCTGCTTGTTCCCGATCCAGAGGTTATGGCCATCTGCCAGTAAAGCCCTGACATTCACTTTATCATTTAATCCGAAACCGGGCACGACAAACACCATCTCCTGCAGGGGATCGTATACATTCAGGCCATTATCGGTCCCAATCCATATACGGCCCAAATAGTCCTCGACCAGAGCATAGACGGTATTATGCACCAGGCTATTGGGATTCTCCTTATCCATGTTGAACGTGGTGATGGAATAACCATCATATTTATTCAATCCGTCGACAGTACCAAACCACATATATCCCCTGCTGTCGTGCAAAAAGCAATAGATTTCACTCTGGGAAATGCCATCCGCAGAAGTAAGGTATTTGAAGGATACTCCTTCGGCAAAAGATTCACCCTTGCTACCCAGGATTAAAATCAGCAGTAAAGTGCAGAATGCCTGTTTACAGATCCTCATTAAGCCGCAATAATAATATCACTTGAATTTCCATAAATGTATGAAACCTTTTTTTATCCTCAAATTGGAATAAAAGGCTCCCTTATCCATGACGTTTCATGAGTATTTTTAAATCTCCGTATCTGACACAGATCCGGACCCAGTCAATAGGAACAATAATGAGAAAAATACTAATTTCCGGAATACTCTTCTTTGCTATATTTTCAGCAGGCTGCCATGAACCTGGAAAGAAATCCAAACTGGCAGAAACACCTCCCATGGGATGGAACAGTTTCGACAGCTACGGGGTCTATCTGCATGAAGAAGCCGCCATGGAGAACCTGGAATCCATGGCCAGGTTACTTAAACCATATGGTTATGAGTACTTTGTGATTGATGCGGGATGGTTTGGGGAGTTCC
>CAZIAU010000623.1:0-2543 GCA_964536755.1 uncultured Bacteroides sp.
GCCGTAGCGTTCCTCACTAACACCGTTTTCATAGCTATGTGCCGTATCGAAAAACCGGATGCCTCCACTGATAGCGGTCTCAATCACTTCCTGGGCATCCTTTTCGGTGGTCCATCCTACATGGTATCCTCCGAGTCCGAGCATGGTTACATCCTTGCCTGTTTTCCCCAGCCTGCGTAAGGGGAGGATCTCCCCGAATTTATCTGAACCGGTCCTGTTACATCCACCGATTGTACCCCAGGGGATCATTATCCCGGCAGTTGCACCGGTCATCGTCTTAATGAAATTTCTTCTGTTTTCCATAATCTCTGATTTTATTGTGGATTTTTATGCTAAACATTCTGAACTGTTACGGTGTTGCTGGTGTACCTCTTTCTTCACATGTCTGGCCACGGTGGAAAGTCCAGGATACCCCGTTCACCTCCAGGTCATTCCATTCGTCACATTCTTCCTGTGTCCAGCCATCCTTGCAATATGTGCTGTTAAATTCCGGGCTGTATCCGGTACAGACACCGGTGCTTAATTTCTCGCATCCTGTTCCCAGCAGAAGCAGGATTGTGACACCCCCAACACAAATAAATTTACGTAATCTTTTCATAATTAATTGTCAATCTATTTATTGGCCTTATGTAATAATTGGTCAGATGAGGATTAATTAACTAAAAATAATCAATATAATCTCTCAAGTCAAATTCTTTCAGTTTGTTATGAATACATACTGGTTACCATAGGAGGTGCCGGATTCATTAGTGGCATAGGCCCTGACATAATAAATAGTATTTGAACTGAGACCGGTCAGTGTACTTGAAAACATACCTGTTCCACTACCATTGACCGTATGGCTGTCTGAGACTGTGGGATTATCCTCAGGACTCCAGCATACACCCCTGGCCGTGACAATCAGTCCCCCGTCGGAGGTTACATTTCCACCAGATTTTGCACTGTTCTCAGTAACGCCGCTTATTGGCAAGGTGGTTACTTCGGGCAATAACGAACACTCAGCAGTAGTAAAACTTTCCTGATCTCCGTATGCAGTACCGATCCTGTTGGTGGCATATGCCCGGATATAATAGGTAGTATTGCAGGTAAGCCCGTACATAATACTTGAATATATGCCGGTTCCGCTGCCGTTATTGGTCCTGTTATCAGAAACAGCGGGAATTTCTGAGATGCTCCAGCATATCCCTTTTTCTGTAACAGTGGCCCCCCCGTCGTCTGTAATATTCCCGCCCGAGTAGGCCGAGGTTCCGGTAATACTGTTTGCAGGTAAGGTTGTCAGAGTAGGCAGAAAAGCGGTACACTGACCTGTCTCAAAGCTTACCTGGTCACCATAGGCAGTGCCTGCAGAATTTGTAGCATAGGCTCTTACATAATATGTTGTGGCACAGACCAATCCTGTCATTTCACTGGAAAAGGCCCCAAGTCCGGCCCCTTCAACCGTATAGTCATCTGACAGTGTCGGATCAGGGGAGATACTCCAGCAAATACCCCGTGCCGTGATTAATCCCTCTCCATTATTGACAACACTGCCCCCTCCTGTGGCTGTGGTCTCTGCCATACCTGTAACCGGTGTTGTTATAATTGTTGGTACCCTCACCGGGCACAGGCCTGTCTGAAATTCGATCTCGTTTCCATAAGATGTTCCGGCACTGTTTGTGACATAAGCTCTCACATAATAAGTTGAACTGCACTCCAGATTCGGCATATTGCTGGTAAAACTGGCCGGGCCAATGCCATCTGAAGTATGATCGTCTGAAATCGTCGGTTTTGGATAGAGGCTCCAGCATACTCCCTTGGCTGTTATTTCTGTTCCGCCGTCTGACATAATGGTACCCCCGCAGATAGCAGATGAGTCTGTAATTGAAATGACGTTGTTTGTGAATACAGTTGCTGGCTGGGAAATAATTACAATCTCTATTTCATCTGAAGTCTGCTGTCCGTCCCCGTCCAGGGCTGTGGCTTTGATCTTATAGGTTCCGGGACTATAGTTGTCTGTTCCGATTGTTACCGTATATGGGAATTCTTTCAACGATTTTATCCCAAAACCACCGAAGTATAGCAGGATCTCTTCTATAAAACCACCCGGATCAGTGGCTTCGATCGAAATGGCAATACTATCCCCGAGCATAAATTCTGAGTTATTCTCGGGGTGAATTATTTTACAGTTGGGAGGCAGATCTGACTCCTGGCACGAAAAGAATGGTATTAAGAAAAGAAAAAGAAGTAACCTTCTCATCGCTAAGTAATTTTCCGGGTGCAAAATTACGCCAAGTCCAAGAGAATACCGAGTTTTAAGCAGAATTTATTTCCGGATAGCAACTGAAAGAGGATTATTGAGTAGATTTGGCACCGCTTTCTAATTTTATTTTGAATGTTTTCTGAAGAATTAAGCTTCCTCATAATTGATGATAACAACGCCCCGTTCATCCTGCCCCTGATCAGGTGTTTTTCAGGTATCCCTGATCTTCACCTGGATGTGCTGGTGTACTCAAAAGAGAAACCAAATCTATTCAGGTACTCCAGGTATATCAGGAAAGTCTTTT
>CAZIAU010000624.1:0-2530 GCA_964536755.1 uncultured Bacteroides sp.
GGGTTTGCTGGCGGCGGGAGTAAAAAAATTAAAGGGCCCTTCCGGAACAAAACCGGTCTCTGTGGAAGCAGTTTCTTTGGTCGTACCCTTCAGAAATGAAGCAACCGGTCTGCCCCTTTTAATCGCTGATCTTTCTGCACAATCCTATCCACCGGACAAATTCAGTGTTATTTTTATAAATGATCATTCAACAGACAATTCCAGGTCTGTTGTTGACTCACTTATAAATGAGAGATCCGGATTCATATGCCTGGATCTGCCGGAAGGGAAAACAGGTAAAAAGGAGGCCCTGGGTCACGGCATTTCTTATGCCCAAACAAAGTGGATAATACAAACTGATGCCGATTGCCGGATCGGACCGGATTTTATTTCACTCCACATGGCTTTTCTGGAAGAGAAACCTTCGGACCTGGTTGCAGGGTTGGTCACCACCGCTCACAGGAGAGGCAGTTTTCTGGAAACTTTTGACAGGCTGGATATGCTCAGCCTGGTGGGAGCCGGGGCCGGCTCATTCCCATATGGCAGGCCCTTGATGTGCAGTGGGGCTAACCTTGTTTATTCAAGGGATCTCTATTATGAGACCAGGGATTTCGATCCGTCAGCTATAATAGCCTCAGGTGATGATATGTTCCTGATGATAGGAGCGCGGAAACTGGGAAGAAAGTTATCCTTTTCAGTAGCAAGGGGAGCAATGGTTTACACAGAACCGGTGTCCGGGGCAGGTTCAATGATAAAACAGCGGGCAAGGTGGGGTTCGAAATCCTTTAGATATAAAATGGCTGATATCCAGACGACAGCCATTTTAGTGACGGCAATGAATATAATGGTGTTGTTGACCCCGGCCTGGATGATATTATTTCCCGGTTGCTGGTTATTTCTGGTCCCTTTCCTTATGATAAAGAGCCTTACTGATTTTCTTTTACTCTGGAACATCACCGGCAGAACAGGTCAGAGGCGCTCTCTCCGGCTCTTCATCCCGGTCTCTTTAATTTATTACTTTTATCTCGTTGCGGTTCTGACAGGGGCAATGGTTAAGAAGAGAGTTTGGAAGGAAAGGAATGATTGAACTATGAACAGTTTTCACAAAGGAATTTCTCCCGGCAAAATAGTGTGGTCCAGGTTTAGGAGTAACCCCCTGTCTGTTTCGGGGATGATCATTATTTGCCTGGCATTCCTGGTTTCCGTTTTTTCATATGTGATAAGTCCGGATAACTCACCCAATGCAAACACTCAGATCCTGGAAATTGCCACTGAAAAACCGGGGTTCAGCGCAACCTTCATTAAGGTTCGTTACAACAGGAACCCGACGGAAAAGAAAATTTTCAGGTCATTTTTCAGTGGTCGTGAAAGTAAATACTACCTGATACCTGTTGATTCTTTTCACCTGGAAAAAACGTATTTGAGCTACACTGAATACAGTAAATTCGATGAGGACCAGTTTACGGGAAAGATCCTGATACCTGATATTTTGTATCCGGTCATACCGGGTGGTTGTAAACTGGATGGAAACAGGTGGAAGATCAAACTGGTTACCGGAGAGGTTTTTGAGATTGCGGCCGAAGAGCTTGAAAAAATAGTCCTGCAGGAACATATAATCCGGAAGAAATTCCTGCTGGGAACCGATCGCTTCGGCCGGGATCTGCTGAGCAGGATGATCATCGGAACACGGATCAGCTTTTCCGTTGGTTTCATTGCTGTCTTTATTTCTCTGGTGGTTGGATTAGTGCTCGGGGGAGTTGCCGGTTATTTCAGAGGCGCAACGGACAAAGTCATCATGTGGTTTGTGAATGTGGTCTGGTCGATACCGACACTACTTATGGTCATCTCCATAACCCTGGTCCTTGGCAAAGGGTACTGGCAGGTATTTGTGGCCGTTGGATTAACCATGTGGGTGGAGGTCGCCAGGGTGGTCAGGGGTCAGGTGATAAGTATCCGGGAGAAAGAGTATGTTGAGGCGGCCAGGGCCATTGGTGCGGGTCCGGTAAGGATCCTTACCCGCCATATACTTCCCAATGTAATCGCCCCGGTAGTGATTATTTCGGCAGCCAATTTTGCCACGGCCATCCTGATGGAAGCCGGATTAAGTTTCCTCGGACTGGGAGTACAACCCCCTGTCCCTTCGTGGGGAGGGATGATCAAGGATCATTACGGTTTTATTATTGTGAATAAGGGTTACCTGGCTTTTATTCCAGGGGCGGCCATTATGTTCCTGGTGCTGGCATTTACCCTTGTTGGAAATGGATTAAGGGATGCACTTGATGCCCGCTCGGGTTAAGTAAATCTCCTTCTTTGCATCAACCGGTAAGTGAAGAATATTACAAGTCCCGTATAGATCAATACCATAAGGAGAGTAAGCCAGAAAGGCAGCCCCTTGGGCAGTATCTCCATGGCAGATTCATCTATGGGTTCATTGCTGTCCAGTTTATTCTGGAAGATCTGGATCAGGTCCGGGAGCGGGGTAAGACGGGTAATGGTTCTGAACGGCAGGTACCACCTGATTTCGTATTTTCTGAGTACGAGCCATAATACC
>CAZIAU010000625.1:0-2250 GCA_964536755.1 uncultured Bacteroides sp.
AAGGATTATTCAAATGTAAAACAATAGAAGAACAATTTGATTATTTTTATAAAATCGATAATCAATCTTCGATAAATAGTATACAGCCGGGAGCACTAATCTTCAGGGTATTGTCGGTTTCAGTCAAAAGTCCCGATTCCGTGTCGACCAGATACAAACGGATCTCGTCGGACCGTTCGCCGGCAGCAATAAGATATTTCCCCGAAGGATCGATATTAAAATCCCTCGGCCAGGCAGGTACATCCTCTATCACCTGGATCCTGTGGAACTCACCTTTATCATCTAGCTGGAATACAGCAATGCTACTTTCATCACCCCTGGTGGAGGCATAAATGTATTTGCCATCCGGATGAATCCTGATAGCCGCCGGATATTTGGTCCCTTCAAATGAATCAGGTACTGTGCTTATACTTTTCAGCATGGAAAGTGTCCCGTTCTCTTCATTGTAACTGCACGCGGTCACGGTCGAATTCAACTCATTGACCACGTAGAGGAAGTTCCCCGACGGGTTAAAGACCAGGTGTCGTGGTCCCGCTCCGGCAGTCATCTTCAGAAAAGGTTGTATTGGATTGGGAGATAAGATACCCTTATCATGGTCAAATTTATAGATCAATATCCTGTCTGAGCCCAGGTCCGGAGAAAGAAGGAAATTCTCATTCCTGTCAAGGGTTACGAAATGGGTGTGGGGCCCTTCCTGGCGGTCTGCCACCGGTCCGCTACCATCGCTCTGCATTACACAAGATGCCGGTTGGATCATTCCTTCCGGTGACAGTGGAAATACAGCTATACTGCCACTGTAATAATTGGCTGTGAACAGATAGGTGCCCTTTTTGCTGCAGAATACGTGGCATGGTCCGTTTCCCTGGCTGCACTGGCTGTTCAACAGTTCAAGCCCGTTGTCAGCCCGGTTGACCCTGAAAGAATTAACTGAATGATAGTTGTTTACCTGGTCGGATATCTTATCACTTACGGAATAGAGCTTCTCTCTGTCAGGCGAAAAAACCAGGTAATTGGGAGATGTTGCTCCTGCAAAAGAATCCAGGACTGAAAACATACCGCTCTCCGGATCCAGTTCGCACAGAAAAATTGAATGCTTCAGGTCAAAATCTGAAGATCCCACATAGAACTTTATTGTGGCGGGAGATTCTTTGGATCCCGCAGACCCTGAACAGTTTGTTGTCATATGAGTCGCAATTAAAATGATTAAGGATAATAACGTAACAATGAGTCGTTTCATAGTTTATAATTTGTAATATTTTTTCCAATATGCACCGTGCACTATGCACTGTATACACTGTTTTATTTAATATACTGGTTGATGATGGCTTCGTACAGCTCCTGTTTTCCGGAGATCTGGCGGGGTTCCCCTTTGATCTTTGCCAGTTCGCTCAACTCCTGGAGGGTTAGCCCGCTGTTTTCGAATTTTGCACCCTCTCCCGAATCGAAAGAACTGTAGCGTTCTGTTTTCATTTTCCTGTATGAAGAATTCTTCAGCAGATCAAGTGTAATCTCGAAAGCCCTGGCGAAAGCATCCATTCCGGAAATATGAGCAATAAAAATATCCTCCAGGTCGGTACTGTTCCTGCGTGTTTTGGCATCAAAGTTTATACCGCCCGAGGTAAATCCCCCGGCCTCCACGATCACCAGCATGGATTCGATCAGTTCATACAGATTTATGGGAAACTGGTCCGTATCCCATCCATTCTGGTAATCACCACGATTGGCATCAATAGAACAGAAAAGATCATTATCCACTGCTACCTGGAGCTCGTGCTGGAAAGTATGACCGGCCAGGGTGGCATGGTTCACTTCGATATTCATTTTGAAGTCTCCCGCAAGTCCGTATTTATTAAGAAACCCGATGACAGTAGCCGTATCGAAATCATACTGGTGCTTGGTAGGTTCCATGGGCTTGGGTTCCACCAGGAACGGTCCCCTGAATCCATTGTTACGGGCATAATCTTTCGCCATATGAAGGAATTGGGCAAGATGATCCTGTTCACGTTTCATCTGGGTGTTCAACAGGGACATGTATCCCTCTCGCCCTCCCCAGAATACATAGTTTTCACCACCCAGGGCTATGGTGGCATCAATGGCATTTTTAACCTGAGTGGCCACCCATGGAAGAACATTGAAGTCAGGATTGGTTGCAGCACCGTTCATATATCGGGGGTTGGAAAATACATTCGCAGTACCCCACAACAACTTTACCCCCGAATCGTTCTGTTTTTGTCTGGCGTATTCCACTAT
>CAZIAU010000625.1:2260-2519 GCA_964536755.1 uncultured Bacteroides sp.
CTCCATGTTGGATTCATATTCATATACAGAATCCCCTTCAGATACCAGGTCAATATCGTGGAAACAATAATAAGGAGCGCCTATTTTGGTAATAAATTCGAATGCCGCATCCATTTTGTTTTTCGCTCTCTCAATGGCAGTGCCTCCGGAAGCCCATGGAAATAGCTGGGTACCCGGTCCGAAGGGATCTTCACCGGTTCCGCAGAAAGTGTGCCAGTATGCAACGGCAAATCGCATATGTTCCTTCATGGTTTTGCCG
>CAZIAU010000626.1:0-2507 GCA_964536755.1 uncultured Bacteroides sp.
GACTGCAAAGAAGGAGGGTCCCGGAAAGGAAAGAACCGAGAACGTGACTGACAGGGTTCCGGCAGAAACCAAAAAGCGACCCGGGAGGCCTAAGAAAGTTAAGAAGAATGAACCGGAAAAAGCTGAATCCCAGGAAAAAAGCTCCGAAGTGAAAGCCGAACCCGTTAACCAGACAGACCACGAACCCAGGTCCGCTGTTTCATCCAAAAAACCCGATGAAAGGAGCTTCAGAAAAGAGGGTGGACGAAGGGGAGATGAAGGACACCAGCGTAAGTCCTTTGATAAGAATATCCGGGGTGAGAGGAATGAAAGGACCGAGAGGGGGGAAAAGATTGAAAAAAGTGACCGGGGTGATAGAATTGAAAGAGGAGAAAGAGGAAACAGGGGAGATCGTCCTGAGAGGAACGGTCAGCAGAAACCTTACGAGCGAAGAGAGGTTGATAAGTACGATTTTGAAGGCCTGATCACTAATTCCGGTGTACTGGAGATCATGCCCGATGGATATGGTTTCCTGAGATCCTCTGACTATAATTATCTTAATTCACCGGATGATATCTATGTTTCGCAGAGTCAGATCAAACTGTTCGGACTTAAAACAGGAGATAATGTTAAAGGTACGATCAGGCCCCCGAAGGAGGGAGAAAAATACTTTCCTCTGATCAAGGTTGAAGAGATTAACGGTCGCAGTCCGGATTACATCCGTGACCGTGTGCCATTTGATTATCTAACACCCCTTTTCCCGGATACCAAGTTCACACTGGTAGGTAACGGTCAGCATAATCTTTCTGTGAGGGTAGTTGATATGTTTGCTCCCATAGGAAAGGGTCAGCGGGGATTAATTGTTGCACAGCCCAAAACAGGTAAAACTGTCCTTCTGAAGGATGTGGCCAACGCCATTGCTGCCAACCATCCTGAAGTATATATGATCGTCCTGTTGATCGATGAACGGCCCGAGGAAGTAACAGATATGGCCCGGAACGTGAATGCAGAAGTGATCTCTTCCACCTTTGATGAGCCTGCCGAAAGGCATGTACGAATTGCAAATATTGTACTTGAAAAGGCCAAGAGGCTGGTGGAGTGTGGGCATGATGTGGTCATCCTGCTCGATTCAATTACCCGCCTTGCCAGGGCCTATAACACGATCTCTCCGGCTTCGGGTAAGGTCCTGTCCGGTGGAGTGGATGCCAACGCCCTTCATAAACCAAAACGTTTCTTTGGCGCTGCCAGGAATATTGAGGACGGAGGTTCACTTACCATACTTGCCACTGCACTCACAGAAACAGGTTCAAAAATGGACGATGTTATCTTCGAGGAATTTAAAGGTACGGGTAATATGGAGCTGCAGCTTGACAGGAAACTCTCCAACAAGAGGGTATATCCTTCCGTGGATGTAAATCCTTCCAGTACCAGGCGTGAAGAACTGCTGCTGGAGAAGCCTATGCTCGACAAGATATGGATCCTCAGAAATTACCTTTCCGACATGAACTCGGTGGAGGCAATGGAATTCCTGCGGGACAGGATCAGTAAGACTGCCACAAATGAAGAGTTCCTCATTTCAATGAACAGTGAATGATCGTATAAGGGTCAATCCGCACCTTAAGGTATAAGTTAACGTTAATAGAGGCCGTATCACAAGGTACGGTCTCTAAATCATTAAAGCTAGCCGGAGAGGGGCTTTTATGAAGAAGATGGATACACCTTTGATACCTCCTTTTTTTAATTATTTGAAATGAATTTATATTACGTTATTCCTGTAACAATTGAACCTATTTTATTAATTTTGGAGGACTTTGATAAAAATACTTAACTAGTTGTAATTTAAATATTTAAGCAAAATAACATGGCAAAAAAGAAGAATTATTTAACATGTGATGGCAATTATGCAGCAGCGCATATTGCTTACATGTTTAGCGAGGTGGCCGCCATCTATCCCATTACCCCATCTTCCAATATGGCTGAACATGTGGATGAATGGTCGGCCAATGGAAGAAAAAATATTTTCGGGGAGACCGTCAAGGTAGCCGAGATGCAATCTGAAGCGGGTGCCTCCGGAGCTGTTCACGGATCATTGCAGAGTGGAGCCCTGACCTCAACATTTACTGCATCCCAGGGATTATTGCTGATGATCCCGAATATGTATAAGATATCCGGGGAATTGTTGCCCGGAGTATTTCATGTATCCGCAAGGAGCCTTGCAGCTCAGGCATTATCAATTTTTGGTGACCACAGTGATGTGATGGCCACACGTAATACCGGTTTCTCTATGATTGCCACCGGAAGTGTACAGGAGGTATTGGACCTGGCCGGAGTGGCCCATCTTACTGCCATAAAAACAAGAGTACCCTTCCTGCATTTTTTCGACGGATTCAGGACCTCCCATGAGATCCAGAAGGCAGAGGTCCCGGATGCTGATGATCTGGCCAAACTGGTTGATATGGATGCCCTGAAAGCTTTTCGGGACAATGCTTTAAATCCCGAACATCCGGTATCCAGGGGTATGGCACAGA
>CAZIAU010000627.1:0-2504 GCA_964536755.1 uncultured Bacteroides sp.
CCCCGGCCATTAGTATAATCGAGCTACCAGTCCTGTAAGTTAATCCGCCCCAGTACGATTGCTGGTAATAGATCTTCCCGTTTATGTCTGCCTGGAACTTTCCATTTTCTGCTAACTTCATATGGGTCGATGGGCTCACAATGACATCCGAGTTGATTTCAAAATCATACCCTCCCATAAGGTGGTAATTACGTTCCATAACAAACTGTTCATATCCGGCATCACCAAATTTCAATACCGATTCGAACAATTGATCCACTGAAAATCCGGCCCAGTAGTTTTTAGCCATATAATAGATACCGGCATCGGCATCAGGGATGAAAACAGATTTATGAAGTCCCATCCAGATTTCATCATCCGGCATCTCCAGTACAATACGTTCATCATCGAGCCTGAATTGATAACCGACCATTGAAAGTCCGAATGATAATTGGGACTGGTCAAATTCAATATGATAGGCATATGTTAATTTTAAACCGGTTCGATCAACAGCTCCGTTCCTGTGGTTAAACACATATCCACCCAGACCTACGTTACCTCCCAGTGATCCGGTTTTATTTTTGCGTCTGACTGAGGATTTCCTCCGGATATGACTTTCCCTGAGAATCCTTGTCTGGAAGCTTAAAGCATAGGTTGCCGGACCATCCTGAAATCCCACCCACTGTTCCCGTGCAGTCAGGTTCACAGCGCTATAGCCTTCAGATCCTGCCACCGCAGGATTAAGCAGGAATCCATTCAGCATATACTGACTGTACAACGGAGTCTGTTGTGAATAACCATTAATCCCTGCAACTCCCAACAGAATGACAATATATAACAGCTTCCTCATTACTTACTTAATTACAGTCACGTACCCCACCATCCTTTCATCACTTCCATCATTGAAATGGATCACAAAATGGTACGAATCAACCGGTACAGCTTTGCCATGCATATTTCGTCCGTCCCATGGCTCAGAGTATCCCGGTTCTGATCTCCATACCAGTGTGCCCCACTGGTCAAATATCTCTACAACAGCCTGACTGAAATCTTTCAGCTTTCGTATATTCCAAACATCATTTACGCCATCATTATTGGGGGTAATTCCGGTGGGAAGTTCAATCCTGTGAGACAGGTCACACGCTTCTATAATAATCGTGTCAGAACCGCTGCACCCATACATATCCTCTACAACTGCCCAGATCTCCTGTCGGCCATTATTGAACAGAGTGATTTGTTGACTTATATCACCTGTAGACCAGGTATAGACTTCCCAACCGGGACCAGCATCCATTACCAGTCCGTCATCACTGCAAATGGAAGTATCATTACCAAGATCCACGACTGGTAAATCCTGGACAGAAAGGTAAAGACTGTCCGCTGTTCTGCAGTCAGACGAATCAGCCACTTCGAGGATAATCCATCCCTCCTGGTCCGTGGTAAACTGCGGACCGTTGCTCCCGTCATGCCACCGGTATGATGCGTATTCCCCTTCAGGCATGATAGTTTCTGAATCGCCGGTACAAATGACAATATCCTCCCCTATATCAAGTACCGGCCCGGAAACCATTACCTCCAGGCTGACAGGAGCAGATTCACATCCTTCAGATGTAGTCTCGGTAAGCTCCAGAACACCTGTAAGTGGATCCGCACCCCAGTTAACCCATATTGTGTCATTGTATTCACTTTCGATGATCCCATTTGTAATGTTCCAGTTAAACAGGGATCCGGCTTGTCCAACTGCCACATAACGGTAAAGCGGACCATTAATGCAAACCTTTTCCGGCCTTTCCGCAAACTCAGGATCCGGGATAGTTAAAATAAAAATCGAAACAGATGCTGTCAGAGTTGTATCACATTTTGATTCAAATCTCACAAAATAGGTGGTTGTATTATTTGGTGCTGCCACGGTCAGATCATTCCCCGTTCCAGCTTTCACTGTAAGTGTACTATCAGTGTACCAAACTGCAGAACCGTTGCTTCCCGGATCACCCCCACCATAACTCAGCACAATATCACCGTCGCCCGGGCAAACACTGTCACGATTAGCATAGGCACTGTCCGGCCCACCGGCTGTGAGCTCATAAATGTATACCTGTGTTCCGGTAAACGCAGAGCTGTCGCAAAATCCTTCGAACCGAACGAAATATTCAGTCGTTGTCAGCGGAGCAGCCAGGTTCAGCATGTTCCCCTCACCAATAATGATTGCATAAGCTGTATCGGAATACCAGCGAGCTGTTCCGCCCTCAGCCATAACACCTCCAGTATAGGTGAGCAGGATATTGCCGTCGCCCGGACATATGCTGTCGGGGTCAATGAATGCTTCATCCGGCGGTTCAACAGAGGTGAGTACAGTAACATTAAATGAGCAGGAATCTGCATTGCCTCCCTGATCTTTAATCCTGTACCAGACTTTTGTCAAACCTATATTAAATTGTGAACCGCTTGCATCAAGCACACCGGAACCTTCTGTAGCACCCTCCATTCTGAAGGTAACCGGATCGGTGGTGCAGTTCGCACCGGTG
>CAZIAU010000628.1:0-2504 GCA_964536755.1 uncultured Bacteroides sp.
GTCCCCAGGCCATTATCGGCGGATTGCTGGTGCTGGCTTCCACCCTGATTATCACTATTGTGGATTATCGCATTACCCATAAAAAATCGGTAGCTACCAACAACTAAAATAATTTATAAATAAGGTTAAAATATTTGGAGGAATTAAAAATGGATAAAAAGATTAAATGGGGTGTAATAGGCTCCGGCGGTATAGCCAGGAGAAGGACAATCCCGGAGGGGATCATCCCTGCAGATCATGCCGAACTGGCAATGGTTTACGACATTGATCAAAATGTAAATCAGGAAGTTGCCAGCGAATTCGGTGCCGTTGCAGCCGGTAGTCTTGAACAGATGCTGTCTTCCGATATTGATGCGGTATATGTGGCATCACCGGCCAATATGCATTTCAAACAGGTTGAGGCGTGTGCAAAAGCCGGCAAGAATGTGCTGTGCGAAAAACCTCTTGGAATGACCATGGAAGAAGCTGAAAAAATGATAAAAATATGTAAGGACGCCGGTGTGACTTTAGGGACCGGATTTATGATGAGGTTTCTGAGTCAGCACCAGGCTGCCTTAAAACTTATCCGGGAAGGCAGACTCGGGCAACCTGTTTACGGACGGGCGCAGCTCTCCTGCTGGTACCCTCCCATGGAAGGAGCCTGGCGCCAGGATCCCAAAACCGGCGGCGGTGGGTCACTTATGGATATGGGAAGCCATTGCATTGATCTGCTTGAGATGTTCTTCGGAGAACTTAAGAGTGTCAGCTGTTTTATCAACAACAACATCCATTCGTACGATTCGGAAGACAGTGCGGTTGTTTCACTTATGTTTAAGAACGGTGCCATGGGAACGGTGGATACCTATTTTTGCATACCCGACAACAGCAGCAAGAATATTCTGGAACTTTACGGTTCCCGCGGAAGCATCCTGGCAAAGGTAACCATCGGACAGGGAAGCTCCGGGGAGATGACTGCATACCTGGAAGGGGAAGATGCCGGATATGATGCTGCCCAGGAGAGAGTGGCAGGCGAGGGAATAATTATAGATCCGGAGCCTGTGAATACCTATGAGTCCGAAATCGAGGAATTCAGCCTTGCTCTCCTCGAAAAAAGAGAACCGCTCAATAAAGTGGAGATCGGTATAAAAAGTCAGAAGGTTCTGGAGGCATGTTATGAATCTGCAAGAACCGGTAAGGTAGTTGAACTTTAACGGATAGAGGAGTATGGAAAAGAAAGTATTGGGAATTTTTGCCCATCCTGATGATGCAGAAATCTTGATTGCAGGTACACTTTCGTTGTTGCACGATGCCGGATGGGAGGTCCATATCGCTACCCTGGCAAAGGGTGATAAGGGCTCTGCCACTCATTCGAGGGATGAGATAACCCGGATGAGGAACGCTGAGGCAATCAATGCAGCCGCTGTAATTAATGGCACATATCATTGCCTCGGGTTCGATGACGTATATATACCGTACGACCGGGACTCCGTAAACAAAACCACGGCCCTTGTAAGGGAGGTTGCTCCTTCTATCGTATTCACCGGCAGTCCGTCCGATTATATGGTGGACCATGAAATGACCAGCAGGATTGTCCAGACCGCCTGCTTTGCAGCCGGGGTAAGACTGATGGATGTAGCCGAGGAAGCATTCGAACCGGTTCCTTACCTCTATTACGCTGATCCCCTGGACGGTAAAGATATCCTTGGGAACCCGGTAATTCCTACGTTTTATGTGGACATTACCGGCGTAATGGGGACCAAGGAGAAAATGCTTGCCTCTCATGCAAGCCAGCGGAACTGGTTACTGGCTCACCATAAAGTGGATGAATATATCCTGGCCATGAAGCGTTTTGGTGAACAGAGGGGAGGGGAGATCAATGTTACCTATGCCGAAGGTTTCCGGCAACATCTCGGACATAGTTTCCCTCAGGATAATATACTGAAAGAGATACTGGGTGACCTGGTGATCATAAAAAAATAAGATAAACTTTAAAATGATGAATAATGCCTCGTAAATACAGCATGCTGGCCAGGGACTGGTGGGATTTTACTACCCTGGATGAACAGATATTAAATGACGCAGCAAGACTTACACCCAAAGATATGCTTCAACTTTCCAGGGAAGGATTTAAAGTGGTGTTTTATGATACACTTGAGGATTTTTACCTGGCCGAAGCTCTTGAATATATCACCTCATGGAATCAGGCCACTGAAAGCGAACCGGTGGGGATCTGTGGTCCCATCGGCCCGACGGAACAGCTGCCCCTGGTGGCCCGGATAGTCAATGAAATGAAATTGGACCTTGCCAATGCCCATTTCTGGGGAATGGATGAGTGGTACATCGATGGCAAAGAAGCCGATCCCTCACATCCGTTATCTTTTGAAAAAGCTGACAGGGATCTCTGTTTCAATCGCATGGATGAAAAATTAAGGATGCCCGATTCCAACCTGCATTTCCCCAAGGCCGATCTTAAGAGTTACATCGATAGCTGGGAGAGCGGGGTCCGTTGTGCAGTGATGCAGGGC
>CAZIAU010000629.1:0-2503 GCA_964536755.1 uncultured Bacteroides sp.
TTATCGATTGCATTTCGCTTATAGTCAAATACATCTGATTTATTAATGTGCGTTTGGATCCACGTGCTCCGGGATTTCATTTCGTAATAAATATGCAAATCGTTAATGCTGTCTATACGGCATGCAATAGAATCTCCATTGGTGGTTACAATAAGATCATAACTCTGGGAGAAACCGCATGTAAACTGAAGCAGAAAACAGATCGAAACGAATGTAGATAATGATATCCTGATCATGGCGCCGGGGTTTTTATGGACATAGTTAAGATACGATAATTTCACTAACAGGAGGCTGAAATCATTCAGCATTAACTCATATGTACAGGTCATCTGACCAACTCACAGCCTGACTATCTTCTGAGTGGTAACAAAGTCCTTTGATCTGATAGTGATGAAATAGACTCCTTTCTGAAATGATGAGAGGTCGATCCGGCCAGCGGTCCCTTCCATTTCCTGCCTGAATAGCAGTCGCCCGTTTATTGAAAATATATCAACTGAATGTTGTCCGGAGTAGTGTGATTCAATATTGAGAAAATCAGTTGCCGGATTAGGATAAAGGGAGATTCCAACCCGGTCAGCTGTTTCTTCAGTACCAGCAGCATAAGACACTGATAGAATGACAGGGATCTGGATAACCGGATCGAAGGGATCGTCACTTGATATGATAATCTGACAGGAATACTCACCTTCATTCAATCCCCCTGCGTCAACAAATAGCTCAATATCAATACTGGACTGAGTCTCGCAACTACCCGAATCCAATTCTAATGAAAGCCATCCAGTACCTGCCGATGCACTATCAGGAGCTTGAGTCAGGATATTAAAATTCAAAATATTACCACCAATATTCTGGATTGTAATATAGTACACTTCTGATGTACCGGGTTTCATTGTGATATTAAAAGTGTCGGGAGTGACTGAAATAACAGGTGGAGAAGGTATGGTATCCATGATACATTGAACCATGGATGCAATGGATCCGACAGCAAGCTTGCTCAGGTTATGAAAATAGGGAAGATTGAATTTATCAATCCGGTCTTCGTTGCTGTGATAGTACGGATTCATATCTTCCCCGTAATAAGCTTCAATAAGCAGGATAGCTCCATATTCATTGAGCCAGAAAGATGAATGATCACTTGCCCCGGTTCCGGGATTATAAATAACCGGATTCAGATTAATCTCATATAATGAATTATTGATTAACAACAGGTTGGCCAGGCTATCAGAATCAGCCACATCGTCTGAATGTATATCCACAAGTCCGTCATCATTACTATCCCAGCCGAGCATGTCCAGATTAAGCACACCCCGGATTTCTGCCTGATCATTCATTGCCTGGGATGCATAATATCTGCTCCCGACCGTGCCGATCTCTTCCTGGTCCCAGAAAGCGTAGATAAGAGTATAATTAATATTGTATTGGGAGAGCAATCTGGCAGCCTCGAGAACTGCCGCAACTCCACTTGCATTGTCATCGGCACAGTAATCGTCCACTGCGTCATAATGAGCGCATATTATATACTCCTCCTCCGGGTGGAGGATCCCCGGTTGAACTGCGTAAATATTCCGGCCCTCCTCACTGTATGACTGATCGTATACCTCAAGTTCATAGCTATCCAGCTTGTTCTTTATGTAATCGGCTGCAAGGTTGTTTCCCGGATCACTTTTCCGATTCTCTATGCGCACTTTTGAACCATTGATCCATACTGAATCCTCGCCCGACAGGATACGTACGTAAGCTATAAGTGAATCCAGGTTGGTTCGATCGATAATCTCTCCCACTACAGGATCATACTCAGTGTCATGCCCGGGAACAGCATATGACTGCCCGACCTGGCTGAGATCTGCTTCAGGCAATGATCCTGGATATTTATCCTGGCCCGGAACGACTGATGAACACAACAAACCAAAGCCTATAATTGCCGTCTGAAGTTCAATAGTCCGTTTCATGAGATATAATTCAAGTATTGAAATATCTGTCAATCTCCAAATGAAATGTAATAAAAGATCCCCAGATTAATGCTGTACCACTCGTAAATGGTGCCTTCGTCTGCCGGGATGTCATTCAGACGGTTTCTGGAAACCACCAGGTTAAACGGGATATCGGGGAATAATGTATGTTCGGAATTTAAAGGACTTTTAATGATATCATTGGCCGGTATGCTTTCCATTGATCGTCCTTCGGTAAAATAGAAAAAAGCGAACCCGATTAATGCACCTGCCACTATAGCTATGATGGTCGTCTTAAATCTGGCACTACTTACGAGGCGTTTGATTCTGCTGCAAGGAGAAAGAATTAACCTTCAATATTCTTGTAATACTCAACCCCCTCCCTGTCAGGTGCCTGTTCGACCCTTTGCTGTAAAGCGGCACGCTCCTCATCCGACTGCTCAACAAACTCTTTTGCCAGTTCAATTTTCTCTTTCAGCATAGATGCATTTTCGGCCCCGGTAATCAGCACACTGATGGGCATGGACCAGGAAAAGAAAAGTGCGTCCTTCACA
>CAZIAU010000630.1:0-2497 GCA_964536755.1 uncultured Bacteroides sp.
CCAGAACCGTGGACTGGGCACCGGGACGCTGGGATTCGCCCGGACGGTTCAATATCTTGATTGATGGGACGCAATTGCCTGAAACTGTGGGAAAAGCGATGGGGTGGGGATGGCATTACGCAGGAAAGACGAAGGTGGAAAATGATACTGTATTGTTGGAACTGAAGGACCTGTCAGGTTTCAATGCCAGATGTGATGCGGTATACATTTGTAATAAATACAGGGAGCCCACCAATCAGCTGCGTTACCTGGATGACTTCAGGAACCGCCTTTCAGGCACTCCGGAAGTGCCTGAACAGATAAGGGAATTCGATCTGGTTGTAGTCGGTGGCGGATTAGCCGGATGTGCTGCATCCATCGCAGCAGCGGAGCAGGGCCTGAATGTGGCCCTGATCCATGACCGGCCTGTGCTTGGAGGTAATGCAAGCAGCGAGATCAGGGTGCATACACTTGGATTATACGGGCACTTCGAAAGGATCCTTAGAATGCTGGATACAGAGCATTATCCGAATGGATCCCCGGAGGCAATTGCCGATGAAGAGAAAAGGCATCAAAATATGGCCCAATACCCTAATATTCAGATCTTCCTGGAATACAGGGCATATAATGCCATTAGCGAGAATATGGCCATTACATATGTGGATGCACGACATACTTCTTCAGGCGAGCAAATCAGGTTTACCGCCCCCCTGTTTGTGGATTGTACCGGTGATGGCTGGATCGGATACTGGGCCGGGGCGGATTACATGTATGGAAGGGAAAAAGTAACGGAATACAACGAGGGTTGGGAAGAGTACGGAGAGCTCTGGAGTCCAGACAGTGCAGATAACAGGGTGCTTGGCTCCACGCTCCTCTGGCGGACCTTTGAATCGGACTCAGTCTGCAGCTTTCCAGAAGTCCCATGGGCAATGGATGTTGCGGGCAACTTTGCTGCACGCAGCGGATCATGGCAATGGGAAATGATCAGTGATAAGTGGCACCAGGTGGAAAATGCAGAACAAATACGCGATCATTTGCTGAGAGCCATATTCGGCTCTTTCTATAATGAGAAGAAGAAGCCGGGAACCGAGAACCTGAAGCTGGAATGGGTCTCATATATCCTGGGAAAGAGGGAGTCGAGAAGACTGGTAGGTGACTATCTCTATTCCTTCAATGATATGAAGGAGTCCCGTTCCTTTCCCGATTCGGTTATTGTGGAGGAGCGGGCAGTGGACCTGCATTACCGGCAGTATATGGAGGATGACAGTCAACCGGATTTTCTGACAGATGCCATCTATTACCAGCCTGAACGCTACTATGTACCTTACAGGTCCTTATACTCAAGGAATATAACAAACCTTTTCATGGCTGGCAGGTGTTTCAGCTCTACACATATCGGACTTGGGGGGGCCAGGGTAATGAGAACAACAGGCCAGATGGGTGCTGCAGTTGGTTATGCAGCTTCACTATGTCAAAAATATGGCTGTTCTCCCAGGGAGATCTATGAAACCCACCTGGAAGAGTATATGAGACTGGTGCTTGGCTCAAAGGATTTAGCTAAAACGGCTATACTATCCAGGAGTCCACCTTCAACAGATCGAAAAAGAATATTCCCTGGAGAACAAACCTTACAAGGCGGGCAAGTGCATAAAGAATAAAGCGCCTGAACGGGAACTTCAACATTGTGATTGCAATTACCACCAGGGAAAAGGGAGTGAATGGGAAAAGCGCTGCCACCACTATAAAGGCGCCTCCCCATTTTTGCACAAACTTAATATAGGCCTTCAGCCTTTTTTCGGTATAGGTTTTGATCCGTGGCCGGTTGGATATCCATTTGCCAATGCCGTATGAGATAATCCCCCCGGCATAGGAAAGGAGACCCAGCAGGGCAAGGAAGGGCAGGGGATGCAGAAATTTCTGGGTCCAGACCACAAAGAGATCAACGGGGATCATCCCGGTAAATGATTCGGAAATAAAAAACAGTGTGATCACCAGTCCGTCAGAGAGCTTTTCAAGCATTCCCTGGAACAGCCTGTCATAATCAACCAGATACTTACCTATCAGGTAGAGCAGAAATACGATAACTGCATAGACCGCCAGGATTAGCAACACATTTTTACCAACATAATTGAAGAACCCCCTTTTTTTCAGATTACTGTACCAAGTTCTGAATCTGTGGAATTGTATTGAACTGCGCGTGCCTGGGGACTGTAGGGTCATTACCGGGTATATAGACTATGAGAAATTACGAAAAATCCAATTATGGATCAAGATTATGCAGGTCAAATGCCATTAATGCCTTTCCCCTTCGAAGGTAAAGTGTTCCCTTGTATATCACAGGATGTGAGAAATGCTGACCGGTGCCCTTATTTATCCTGAAGGAACAAACCTCTTTTAATTTACTTCCATGGTAGCTCACAAGTTTCATCTCTCCCTTCTGATTATAATAATAGAGCATTGAATCGGCCGAAATTACCGCCCCGTTTCCGATCTTCAGTGAGTCTGCCATTGCCCCTGA
>CAZIAU010000631.1:0-1227 GCA_964536755.1 uncultured Bacteroides sp.
AGAGCTGGGTGGTTATATCTCTGTCAGGATAGTTAAAGGATTATCTGTTCGTGTGAGGGGAGGAGTTGCAAGGATTAATGATCAGTTATCAATGGTAAAGGAGGAGCTTACGGAGGCTGATATACTGTTACAATTGCAGGAGCTGGAAACCAGTTACAACCTTGAAGGTGAGATTGGAGTGACCTATACATTCGGGTCAATCTTTAACAATATTGTAAACCCAAGGTTCGGAAACGGAAGGAGGCGTTATTGATTGGCCAGTCTCAGACGGCTGCGGGATCCCTATCTTAAAGTTTAAGGATCTCATCCCAGGTTTCATCAGGTATCTCCACTCCGTTTTTCATATTTTGCTTCCGGTTCTTAAGAGATCTCTGTCCGGGGTAAAGTGAATCTGCATTCAGTTTCTTTGAAAAATCCAGGGTTTCATCTATAAGTAGATTGATCTGTTCCTCAGTCATATGCCGGTTGATATCGATGGAAATAAAGACCTGGGACAGATCAGTTTCAATAATTTTCTCTCCGATATTCATTGAGCTCTTTCCTCCGGACAGAATAGCTGCGGCCAGGTCAAGCACCATGGCCAGGGCGCTTCCTTTCCAGAATCCGATGGGCAGTATTCTTTCAGTTTCCAGTATCTCAGACGGGTTCCTGGTTAATTCATTGTGATGATTAAATCCGCCATATTCGGGCAGGTCCTTCTGGCATTTTTTATGCCATTCAAGTGTTCCATAGGAATAGAGGCTCATTGCCATGTCCAGAACAATATGGCCATCCTTATGGGGGATAGCCATGATAAAGGGATTGTTTCCCAGGGAGGCAGTCTTGCCTCCCCAGGGTGGCATATTCGGTATGGTATTGGTCCACCCCATATAGAGAAAACCCCTGTCGGCTATTTTCCAGCCATAGGTTCCTCCGCGCATCCAGTGGTTCGTGTTCCGCAATCCCACGCAGCCTATACCGAATTCTTCGGCAAGCTCTGCTGACCTCAGAGAACAGTGCATGGCATTCAGAATGCCTGGCCCGTGGCAGCCATCCCACTGCTCCAGGGCTGAAAATCCGCTTATCAGGCGGGGCTCAGCATCGGGAATAACTGTTCCCGAATCCACATCGCCTATAAAGCGGGGAACGCGGTTGATGCCGTGAGAAAACACACCGTCAAATGTGGTCTCAGCAAATATGGCTGCAATTGAGTTTTTATGCAAGAAGTCTTTGTTATTGGATGGAGGG
>CAZIAU010000631.1:1237-2493 GCA_964536755.1 uncultured Bacteroides sp.
AATATGGTTGCAATTGAAGCTGCTTTCTTATCTGAAAAACCGCGGTTGAGCAGTATGGATCTCAGAGTATCCTCCAGGGTCTGGTAGTCAATTTTCATATCCGAATCTTAGCGTTTATCTCAAAGATATAAAGTTGACGGATAATAACGCTTCCCCGGGTATATATTCAGTGAAAAACTGAAGGGTCTGTCTGTTAATCTGTATTCACAACGTTACCTACTCCGCTCACATCGGAAGTGAGATTCGGGCTGCCCCTGTACGCAACATTTCCCACACCGGAGATCTCTACATCCAGATTGTTGTTAACCCAGACGTCACAGTCTCCGGTTCCTGAAATCTTTATGGTACAATTATCCACCTCCAGTCCCGATGCATCTATACTGCCTGTTCCTGTTACATAGATATCCAGATCCGGCTGTTTTGATCCGAGGAGTTTATAATCGCCGGCTCCGGTAATCGCAACGGAGGATATGGCCGGTACAACAATACTTGCCGAGATCTCTTTACCGGTATTTACTGAAAAACCGGGTTTAAATCCGATAAAAAGGATTCCATTCCTGACTTCGTAGGTCATGACATCAAGGATCTGATTCTGGGCTCTGTATACAACCCTCTCTGATTCCCCGGTCTCTATATGAACGTTGCATCTTCCGGTAACGCTTACGCCCGTAAAATCCTTTACCGGAACTTCCATTGATTCTATCTCCCCGGTACCCACGACCGTATGATTGGTGTACCAGCTGCAACCTGTCATCAGGACCGATGACACACTTAATATTATAAAAGCTCTGAATGTTTTCATGATCTCTTTTTTTCTTAAAGAGAAGGATCGGGAAGAAAAGTTGCACGGTGCAGCAGAAAACTGGTCCGGAATATTGTCGAGGAAATTATCTCCTGATGAAGATGAAGTCCCCCCCTTCATCCCCCACATTTTGAATGGTCCCGTACTGGGGAACATTGGGAGAGTTATTCAACACTGCAGATTTAAAATTACTGAATAATTCTTCGGAGGGGAGATACTTCTCCTGGTTGTTCTTCAATTCCCTGATCAGGTACTTTACAAAGACACTTTTGTCGGGTACCTCCTCCTTCAGGGCTCCGCTGGTCATGGCTTTCCGGCTCGGGAGCTCATGCAGTTTATGTATGCCCCGGTCATCCCCGAAGAAAGCGGACCGGGTTTTAAATATGGAACCACTGAAACAGGCGTCTGCTATCAGCAGGGTATGTTTCGATTGTATACTTCCGATAAAATCCCT
>CAZIAU010000632.1:0-2483 GCA_964536755.1 uncultured Bacteroides sp.
CCAGTCGGTGATATTTCCTCACATGGTCCTCCTCGAACAGGAATACCTTTACAAGGCTTGTGAGCCAGCACTGTTCCCTGCTAATACCGACGGTTTCTAAAATTACTTCCGATAATTCCTGCCCGGTGAATGAACTCCTTACCCTTGAACCATCAAAATAGGGGTCAATAGCAAAAGGGGCATTCCCATCATAAAGGGGAACATCGGGGATATCGTTTACAAAATAGAATTTTGCTGCCGGATAGGGTCCTATCACCATGACTTTTCCTATGGCAGTTTCGATAGGGATAACTGTATTGACCGGATTTCCATACAAATAGGTATTTTCCTCCGGAAATTTAATGCTCTGTTTATACTCCCTGGAACATTTCTTCTGATACTGGTGTATTGTCATTGGCATGAGAATGGTTGAATAAAATCCGTTAACAAATTACAATTTTCTTTGCACAAATGCACTAAGTTAAAATATGCTCTCAAAACCTGTGCCATTGCAGGAAGGGAAATCCATGTAATCCATAGATTAGACAGAGAACTGACAAAATGTGCCTAAATGTCATAATTACAGTCATTTATTTAACATTAATTAAGAAATATCCAAAGAGGATCCAGTAATTTTGTCGGTTCCTTTTGTTTACAACCTGTTCTGTCCCTTTTTAGGCACATTGGCCTGTGATTTGATAAGTAGTTCCCGGTATTCAAATTTGCCACTAAATAAGGAAGAATGGATTTTGAAAAACTTACTATAAAAGCACAGGAAGCTGTTCAACGTGCTCAACAGCTTGCAGCAGAGAATGATAATCAGTCTGTTGAATGCAGTCACCTGCTCAGGGGAATAATGATGGTGGATGAAAATGTCCTCCCTTTTATTATGAAAAAATTATCCGTCAACAGCCAGCAGGTTGAAGCGGCACTGGATAAAATGATCGCTCAGTATCCCAAAGTGACAGGTGCAGAGCAATATCTGTCCCGTGAAACCGGGTCGGCATTGAATAAAGCTCAATCTTCACTTAAGGAACTGGGGGATGATTTTATCGCTCTGGAACATTTGCTTCTGGGCATAGTGCGTTCCGGGGACCCGGTGAGTCGTATGCTCAAAGATGCCGGGATAAATGATAAAGAACTTGTTGAAGCCATTAAATCGTTACGTAAAGGATCCAGGGTGGATAGCAAGTCATCGGAGGACACCTACCAGGCTTTGGAAAAGTATGCTATACACCTCAATGAAAGAGCTGAATCAGGAAAGCTTGATCCTGTTATCGGAAGGGATGAAGAGATACGGCGGGTGTTACAGATACTTACCAGGCGTACAAAAAATAATCCGATTCTTGTGGGGGAGCCCGGGGTTGGTAAAACGGCTATTGCCGAAGGGATAGCCCTCAGGATCGTCAACGGGGACGTTCCTGATGATCTTTTATCCAAACATATCTTTTCACTGGATATGGGCGCTCTAATTGCAGGGGCAAAATATAAAGGCGAATTCGAAGAGAGGCTGAAAGCCGTTGTCAAGGAAGTTATGAGTTCTGAGGGAAATATTATACTTTTTATCGATGAGATCCATACCCTGGTAGGTGCCGGTGGCGGTGGTGAAGGTGCCATGGATGCTGCAAATATCCTTAAACCGGCACTTTCGAAAGGGGACCTGAGAGCCATCGGGGCAACCACTCTGAATGAGTTCCAGAAATATTTTGAAAAGGATAAGGCACTGGAGCGCCGTTTCCAGAAGGTCTTCATTGATGAGCCCGGGGAGGAGGATGCCATTTCCATCCTGAGGGGGATCAAAGAGAAATATGAGAACTATGACAATTCGACGCATCGGAAGCAGCATACTTGACGACCGCCACGGACTCAAGTCCTCTTCATTCAATTCTGGACGCGAATCCCCGCGGCAAACTGCATCGGATTCATCGCGTCCCTTATCCCGGTCTATTCATCTCCCTTTTTGCTTAACGGAGTGAACCACGGATTTCATGGATGAACTCATTCTGCCCGATTACCGCCAACCCGCACATCGACCACAGCCTTAAGCCGGATATCCGCGAATGAACTTCCCACCAGAACGGTATAGAGCCCCGGATCCACCGTCCATTCTCTCGTCTGATCATCGAAATACTAAAGATCACTCCTGTCGATAACCACCGCATACGTCTTACGCTCACCCGTATCAAGAAAGAGCTTCTCGAATAACTATAATGCATTCTGCGGACGCGGCACAACACCCTCCGGGACCCCAATATAGACCTGCACAACCTCGGCGCCGGCCCGATCCCCGGTATTCGTCACATCCACCGCGACCTTCCAACTGTCCCGGTCCAGCTTCGTCACCACAAGGTTTGCGTAGGCAAATGCCGTGTAGGAAAGACCGTGGCCGAACCAGTACCAGGGTTGTTTGTTCGTTTTTGCATACCACCGGTAACCCGCAAACACACCCTCATCGTAGTTGACCGGATACGGCCACTCGCCCGGAATCCGTTCAGGCTTCGGTG